>NZ_PSUC01000084.1:0-16747 GCF_002931635.1 Rathayibacter sp. AY2B7
GCATCGGCGCCCCCTCCCCCTGCTTGCCTCGATCGCGTCTCCTGCTCGTGATCGAAGGACCTCCATGTCAGACACCGCCCGCCCCACCCGTCAGGAAGGACCCCTCATGACCCTCGTCGTCACCGGAGCCACCGGCCACCTCGGCCGTCTCGCCGTCGAGCACCTGCTCGCCCGCGGCACCGCCGCCTCCGACATCGTCGCCACCGGCCGCGACGCCGCGAAGCTCGAGGCGCTCGCCGCCGACCTCGGCGTCCGCACCGCCGTCGCGGACTTCGACGACCCCGCCTCGCTCGACGCCGCCTTCTCCGGCGCCGAGGCCGTCCTCCTCGTCTCGGGCTCCGAGGTCGGCAGGCGGGTCGCGCAGCACACCGCCGCGATCGACGCCGCCGTCCGCGCCGGCGCGCGCCTGGTCTACACGAGCGCCCCGAAGGCGACCACGAGCGCGCTCATCCTCGCCCCCGAGCACAAGGCCACGGAGGAGGCGATCGCCGCCAGCGGCGTCCCCGCCGTCGTCCTCCGCAACGGCTGGTACAACGAGAACTACGAGCAGACCGTCGCCGAGCTCGCCTCCACCGGCAGCACCCTCTCGAGCGCCGGCGAGGGCCGCGTCGCCAGCGCCGCGCGCACGGACTACGCCGAGGCCGCAGCGGTCGCCCTGACCGACCCGTCCCTGGTCGGCACCGTGCACGAGCTCTCCGGCGACACCGCCTGGAGCTTCGACGAGCTGGCCGCGATCGTCGCCGAGGTCGCCGGACGCGACGCCGCGATCAGCCACGTCTCCTCCGACGAGCACGCCCGCGTCCTCACCGGCGCCGGCGTCCCCGAGGGCGGAGTCGGCTTCGTCGTCGGCCTCGACGCGAACATCGCCGACGGCCTCCTCGGCGGGACCGACGGCTCGCTCGCCCGCCTGATCGGGCGGCCGACCACGCCGATCCGCGCGTACGTCGAGGAGCAGCTCGGGCGCTGACGCTCCGGCGTCCCCGTCGGCCACCGTCCGGCTCGCAGGAGCAGTCCGCTCCCGCGAGCCGGACGGTGGCGCGCCCGGCCCTCCCGCGGCTCCGCGCCGGGCACTCCCGTCCGCGGCTCCGCGCCCGCCCTCCGCGGCTCCGCGCTCGACCCGCCGCACCTCGCGCCACCGTGTCGGCGGCCCGACGTAGGCTGTCCGCCATGACCTCGACGACGCCTCGCTCCGGTATCGACCGCTCCGAACTCGACCCCGCGACGCGCCCGCAGGACGACCTCTACCGGCACGTCAACGGGCTCTGGATCGACCGCACCGAGATCCCCGCCGACAAGGCGCGCTACGGCTCCTTCCACGTGCTCCAGGAGGAGGCGGAGAAGGCCGTGCGCGACATCATCGTCGAGGCGCAGACCGCGCAGCACGGCACCGAGGAGCGCCTGTTCGGCGACCTCTACGCCTCCTTCATGGACGAGGAGCGGGCAGAGGAGCTCGGCGCCGCCCCGATCGCCGACGACCTCGCCGCCGTGCAGCGGGTCGACTCGATCCCCGGCCTGCTCCGCGCGGTCGGCGCCTTCGAGCGCACCGGCGTCCCCGGGCTCTTCGGCCTCTTCGTCGACAACGACCCGGGCAGCCCCGAGCGCTACCTCGTCTTCGTCAACCAGGGCGGCCTCGGCCTGCCGGACGAGAGCTACTACCGCGAGGAGGAGTTCGCCTCCGTCCGCGAGGCCTACACGCCGTTCGTCGCGCGGATGCTGGCGCTGGCCGGCATCGACGCCGCCGAGGCCCGCGCCGAGCGCATCGTCGCCCTCGAGACCGACCTGGCCGCCGCGCACTGGGACAAGGTCCGCAGCCGCGACAGCCAGGCGACCTACAACCTCCGCTCCTGGTCCGAGGTCGAGGAGCTCGCCGCAGGCGTCGACCTCGGCGTGTGGCTCACCGCGATGGGCGCTCCGGAGGGGGCGCTCGCCGAGGTGGTCGTCCGCCAGCCGAGCTTCCTCCAGGGCCTCGCGGGCCTGCTCACCGAGGACCGCCTCCCGGCCTGGCGCGACTGGCTGTCCTGGCAGGTGATCCGCGGAGCCGCGGCCTACCTGTCCAGCGGGTTCGTCGACGCCAACTTCGACTTCTACGGCCGCACCCTCACCGGCACCCCGCAGAAGCGGGAGCGCTGGAAGCGCGCCGTCTCGCTCGTCGAGGGCTCGCTCGGAGAGGCGGTCGGCCGCACCTACGTCGCCCGCCACTTCCCCGAGACGGCGAAAGCCGCGATGGACGTGCTGGTCGCGAACCTCATCGAGGCGTACCGCCGCTCCATCGTCGACCTGGAGTGGATGAGCCCCGCCACCCGCGAGCGCGCGCTCGAGAAGCTCGCGAAGTTCACGCCCAAGATCGGCTACCCGGTGCGCTGGCGCGACTACTCCGCCCTCTCGATCGACCCGGCCGACCTGCTCGGCAACGCCCGCCGCGTGGCCGAGTTCGAGTTCGCCCGCGAGCTCGGCAAGATCGGCCGCCCGCTCGACCGCGACGAGTGGTTCATGACCCCGCAGACGATCAACGCGTACTACAACCCGGGCTTCAACGAGATCGTCTTCCCCGCCGCGATCCTGCAGTTCCCCTTCTTCGACGAGGCCCGCGACCCCGCCGCGAACTACGGAGCGATCGGCGCCGTCATCGGCCACGAGATCGGCCACGGCTTCGACGACCAGGGCTCGCGCTTCGACGGCGACGGCCGCCTCACCGACTGGTGGACCGAGGAGGACCGGGCCGCGTTCGAGGAGCGGACGAAGGCGCTCATCGCGCAGTACGACGCGCTCGCTCCCGCGACCACGCCCGGGCACCACGTGAACGGCGCCCTGACCATCGGCGAGAACATCGGCGACCTCGGCGGTCTCGGCATCGCCTGGAAGGCGTACCTGCTCTCGCTGGACGGCGAGGAGCCGCCCGTCGTGGACGGCCTGACCGGCGCCGAGCGCTTCTTCCTCTCCTGGGCGCAGGCCTGGCAGCAGAAGTCGCGCGACGAGGAGACGATCCGCCTCCTCGCCATCGATCCGCACGCTCCGGCCGAGTTCCGCTGCAACCAGATCGTCCGGAACATCGACGAGTTCTACGCTACTTTTGACGTCTCCGAAGGCGACGCCCTCTGGCTCTCCCCGAGCGAGCGCGTCACCATCTGGTAGTCGCCGCCGACCACCTCCGCACCACGGACGAGGAGCCCCGGGCATCGAGAGCCGACCGATGCAGCGGGGTCGTCCGCCGATCGCGCGTCCTGCCGGCGCGTGAGGACCCAGGTCCCCCTCCGCACGACCGCACTCCCGACCCGTAGAGGGGCCGTACCCGTGGTGATCCCCACCAGCGAGACCCGCCGTGAGAGCCGACGCAACCGCCGGGGGCGTCACAAGGGCGGCGGCGACCGCGAGAACTTCCAGCGCGGCTTCGACGCCCTCGGCCGTCTCGCGATCGACGGGGTCGTCGTCTCGGCGCGCGCCGTCGACCTGGCGACCGGCCGCACCCTGTTCGCGGTCGACGACTCCGTCTCGATGCCCACCGCCTCCCTCGGCACCGTCGTGCTGCTGATCGAGGTCGCCGCCCGGCTGGCGAACGAGCCGCAGGAGAACCTGCGCCTGGTCGACCGGACCGCGTCGGACGCGGTCTCGGGGTCCGGGCTCTGGCAGCACCTCCAGGTGCCGTCGATGCCGATCGCCGACCTCGCCGCCCTCGTCGGTGCCTCCAGCGACAACCTCGCGACCAACGTCCTGCTGCGCCGCGTCGGTCTCGACGCCGTGCGCGAGCGGGCGGAGGCGCTCGGCCTCTCCCGCACCGCCCTGCTCGACGTCGTGCGCGACGAGCGCGGTCCCGACGACGCGCCGCAGCTCTCGATCGGCTCCGCGCGCGAGCTGACCTGGCTGCTCGCCACCCTCGCGAACGGCGAGATCGTCGACGCCGCCGTGAGCTCGCGGGTGATCGGCTGGCTCTCGCTCGGCACCGACCTCTCGATGGTCGCCGCCTCGTTCGGGCTCGACCCGCTCGCGCACCGCCACCCCGACCACGGGGTCCTGCTCGTCAACGCGACCGGCACCGACGTCGGCGTCCGCGCCGAGGCCGGCGTCCTCCGCGGCCCGCGCGCCGGAGTCGCCTACGCGGTCGCCACCCAGTTCGACGACACGACCCTGCACTACCGCCTCGCGGTGCTGGAGGGCATGCGCACTCTCGGAGCCGACCTGCTCGAGTACGTGCACTGACGGCTGCCGGGGCGGATGCTCCTCCGGAGCGGGCCGACCCCGCGGGGCCCCTCGGGTGCCCCGTCAAGTCCGTGACCGCCTCCGGGGGCGCGACCTAGGCTGCCCGCAGCGGCGCCGCCTCCCGGGCGCACCGCGGAGAGGGAACCATGAGCAGCTTCGGCTTCGACGCCCCCGAGGACGTCACCGACACCACCCGCCCCGACGGCGACTCCCTGCCGGTCCCGCCGGAGGACCCGGCCGAGATCGACGACCCCGAGTCGATCGACGAGGCGCTCGACCAGGGCGCCGACGCCCGCCTCGGCGACGACCAGGACCCGCCGGAGCACCCCTTCATCCCGTCGCCCAGCTGATCGGCCGGCCGGGCGCCCCAGCGGCGCCCGGCCTCCTCCGACCTGGCGCCCCAGCGGCGCCCGGCCTCCTCCGACCTGGCGCCCCAGCGGCGCCCGGCCTCCTCCGACCTGGCTGCTCCTCCGAGCCGGCTACTCCTTCGACCCCGGCTTCAGGCGGTGCGCGAGGCGCTTGATCGGGTGGGCGGGCTCGCGCTCCGCCGGATCCTCGACCTCGAGGCCGTAGAACGTGCCGATGTCGCCGACGAACGCCTTGCGGCGGGCCTTGTCGTAGGCGCGGATCTCGCGGCGGAAGGCGATCACCGTCGCGACGCACATCAGGATCATCACGACGCTGAACGGCAGGGCCGAGAGGATCGCCGCGGTCTGCAGGGCGTCGAGGCCGCCGGCGACCAGGAGCGACAGGGCGAGCAGCGCGGTCGCGACGGCGAAGAACACGCGGATGCGGTTGCGCGGCTCCGGCTCGCCGCCGGTCGCGATCATCGACATCACCAGCGCTCCGGAGTCGGCGGAGGTGACGAAGAAGACGCCGATCAGGAGGATCGCGCCGATCGTCAGCACCGAGCCCGCGGGCAGTCCCTGCAGCATCGAGAAGAGCGCCAGGTTGGTGTCGACCGAGCCGTCGGCGCCGACGAGGCCGCCGTCGCCGTAGAGCTCGCGGTAGATGGCGGTGCCGCCGAGGACGCTGAACCAGAGGAAGGTCATGATCGTCGGCACGAGGAGCACGCCGCCGACGAACTCGCGGACCGTCCGGCCCTTCGAGACGCGGGCGATGAAGATGCCGACGAACGGCGCCCACGACATCCACCAGCCCCAGTAGAACGTGGTCCACGAGGCCTGCCACTGCTCGCCCTCGCGGCCGGCGTAGGCGCTGACCGTGAAGGTCAGGCCGATGAAGTTCTGCAGGTAGTTGCCGAGCGACTGCACGAACTCGCGGAGGAGGAACTGGGTCGGGCCGGCGACGAGCACGAAGACGAGGAGCGCCGCGGCGAGCAGCAGGTTGCCGGTCGACAGCCACTTCATGCCCTTGCCCACGCCCGAGATCAGCGAGAAGACGGTCAGGCCCGTGACCACGGCGATGACCACGATCTGCACGATGAGCGACGACTCCACGATGCCGCTCGCCTCCAGGCCCGCCGAGATCTGGGTGACGCCCAGGCCGAGCGAGGTCGCGACTCCGAACATGGTGCCGACCAGGGCGACCACGTCGATCGCGTTGCCCCAGCCGCCGCGGACCCGGCGGCCCAGCAGCGGCTCCAGCGCCCAGCGGATCGACACCGGCCGCTTGCGGCGGTGGATCGCGTAGGCGAGGGCGAGGCCGACCACCACGTAGATGGACCAGGCGTGGACGCCCCAGTGCAGGTAGGTCTGCGAGATCGCGCTCTGCGCGAGCTGCGTCTCGGTGCCGGTGACGCCCGGGCGCGGAGTGGCGAAATGGGTGAGCGGCTCCGCGACGCCGTAGAAGACGAGGCCGATGCCCATGCCGGCGGCGAAGAGGAGCGAGATCCAGGCGAGCATCGAGAACTCGGGCTCGTCGTCGTCGGCGCCGAGCTTGATGTCGCCGAAGCGGCTGACGCCCATCCAGATGGCGAAGGCCACGAAGACCGCGGCGATCAGCACGTAGTACCAGCTGAACGTGTTGACGACGGTGGTCTGCAGCGTCGAGAACACGGAGGTCGCGGCGTCGGGCGCGAGGATCGCGAAGGCCGCGATCGACAGCGTGAGGACGGCGGCGGGCCAGAAGACCCACCGCGCGAGGCGGTGCGGAGGGGCGGTCGTGCCCGCGGTGGCGGGGGCGGTGTCCGGGGAGGACGGGTGCTCGGACATGGGGTCCTCTCGTCGGCGGCAACCGTCCACGGTACACGGGGGCCCGTCGGCGGCCCCGGCCGGGGGAGCCGGGCTGGCATGATCCGGCCCCGGTGCGGGAGGCTGGACCCGTGCAGTTCAGAGTCTTCACCGAACCCCAGCAGGGCGCGAGCTACGAGGACCTCCTCGCCGTCGCGCAGGCCGCCGAGAGCCTCGGCTACGACGGCTTCTTCCGCTCCGACCACTACCTCCGGATGGGAGACGGCGACCCCGGTGTGGGCCCGTCCGACGCGTGGACGACGCTCGCCGGCCTCGCCCGCGAGACCGAGCGGATCGCGCTCGGCACCCTCGTCTCCTCCGTCACCTACCGGCCGCCGGGGATCCTCGCGATCCAGGTCGCCCAGGTCGACGCGATGTCCGGGGGCCGTGCCGAGCTCGGCCTCGGCACCGGCTGGTTCGAGCAGGAGCACGCCGCGTACGGCATCCCCTTCCCTCCGCGCCGCTTCGACCTCCTCGAGGAGCAGCTCGAGATCGTGACCGGCCTGTGGTCGACGCCGGTCGGCGAGCGCTACTCCTTCGCCGGCGAGCACTACACGCTGACCGACTCCCCGGCCCTGCCCAAGCCCGCGCGGCTGCCGCTGCCGGTGATCGTGGGTGGCGGCGGCCCCAAGCGGACCCCGGCGCTCGCGGCGCGGTTCGCGAGCGAGTTCAACCTGCCCTTCCCCGAGTTCGACGCGATCCCGGGGGCCTTCGAGCGCGTCGACGAGGCGTGCCGGGCGATCGGGCGCGAGCCCTCGTCGCTCGTGCACTCGGTCGCGCTGATCGCGGTCGGCGGAGGCGACGAGGCGGAGTTCACGCGCCGTGCGGCGGCGATCGGCCGCGAGCCCGCCGAGCTGCGCGAGCACGGAGTGGCCGGCGGCGTCGACGAGGCGGTCGACCGCCTCGAGTCCCTCCGCGAGGCCGGCTGCGAGCGCGTCTACCTGCAGTTCATGGACCTGCAGGAC
This sequence comes from Rathayibacter sp. AY2B7, assembly GCF_002931635.1. Taxonomy (NCBI): domain Bacteria; kingdom Bacillati; phylum Actinomycetota; class Actinomycetes; order Micrococcales; family Microbacteriaceae; genus Rathayibacter; species Rathayibacter sp. AY2B7. The sequence continues at coordinate 7,352 of NZ_PSUC01000084.1, forward strand.
CTCGACCACCTCGACTTCTTCGCCCGGGAGGTCCTGCCGCGCCTGTCGGCGTAGGGCGGGCGCCGCTCCTGCCTCTGCTCCTGGCTTCTCGCGGTCCCCGTCCTCGTGCCCCCGCGCCGAGTGCGACGACTCCTGGGCACTCGCGGGCTGCGGGCAGCACGCTCCGGCCCGCGCGCCCGGGCGTCCGTCCGCGCTGCGGCCTACGCTGGAGGGATGGCGGACACGATCGAGCGCGCGGACGAGCGCCTGGCGACTCGCTCGGCGGCCGAGGTCCCGTGGATCGTGCTGGTCTGGGACGATCCGGTCAACCTGATGTCGTACGTCTCGTACGTCTTCCGGAGCTACTTCGGCTTCGGCCGGGCCGAGGCGGAGCGGCTGATGCTGCAGGTGCACACCGAGGGGCGCGCGGTCGTCGCGACCGGCAACCGCGAGGAGATGGAGCGGCACGTGGAGGCGATGCACGGCTACGGCCTGTGGGCGACGCTGCAGAAGGCCGACGCGTGAGCGCCCCGCTGCGCCCCGCGGCCGCCGAGACCGGAGAGCACCCCGCTCGCGGCATCCGAGGACTCGGCTGATGCGCGCGTTCCGCCGCGACTCCTCCGGAGCGGCCGTCGCCCGTTTCGACCGCGAGGAGGCCGGGATCCTCCGCCATCTGGCCGGCGAGATGCTCGAGCTGCTCGATCGCGGGGCGTCCTCGGAGGAGGCCCGCTCCGATCCGGCGCTCGCCCGCCTCCTGCCCGACGCCTACCGCGACGACGCCGAGGCGGCCGACGAGTTCCGCCGCTTCACCGCTCCGGACCTCGCCGCCCGCAAGATGGACGACGCCCGCGCCGTCACGGCGGCCCTCGACGCCGGCGACGGCACGAGTCACGGCCGGATCTTCGAGGGGCTCGGGGAGGTCGCGGTTCGTCTCGAGGAGCCGCAGGCGATCGCCTGGCTCCGCGCACTGACCGACATGCGGCTCGCTCTGGCCGTGCGGCTGGGGATCGACGACACCGACGACGTCGTCCCGGAGGAGGGGAGCGCGGCCGCGATCCGCAGCGTCTACGACTGGCTGGGCGGCGTGCAGGACGGGCTCGTCCGCGCCGTCGACGTGTGATCCGCTCGTCCCTCTAGCGATTCCACAGCTGTGGACAACCCTGTGGAAAGGTGTGGAGAACCGGCTCCGGGAGCACCTCCGAACGGCGGAGCGCCGGGCGCGGGGGTGTGGAAACGCGTAGCGTCCACCCTGTGAACACTCCGAGCACCGCCGACGCCCAGCGCACCGCCGACGACATCCAGGACTCCCGGGCGGTGCGGACCCTCGCCCGCGGCGGCTTCGCGGCGAACGGCCTCGTCCACCTCCTGATCGGAGTGATCGCGCTCGGCGTGGCCCGCGGCGGCGGAGGCGAGGCCGACCAGAGCGGTGCTCTCGGCGCCCTCGCGGCGCAGCCCGGCGGTCTGGTGATCCTGTGGATCTGCACGGTCGGCCTCTTCGGCCTGGCGCTGTGGGGGCTGCTCGAGGCGTTCCTCGTCCGCCCGCGCGAGAGCGCCCTGAAGACCTGGGGCAGCCGGCTCAAGGAGGCGGGCAAGGCCGTCGTCTACGGCGCCCTCGGCGTGACGGCGCTGAAGTTCGCGACGGGCGGCGGGTCGAGCTCGTCCGAGTCGTCCGAGAGCGCGAGCGCGCAGGTGCTCTCGGCGCCGGGCGGAGTCGTGCTGCTCGTGATCGCGGGACTGGCCGTCCTCGCGGTCGGCGGCGCCTTCGTGTACCGCGGAGCGAGCAGGAAGTTCCTCGAGAACGTCGCGGAGCCGGGCGGTACGGCGGGCACCGTCGTCACCGTGCTCGGCGTCGCCGGCTACGTCGCCAAGGGCGTCGTCCTCGGCGCTCTCGGCGTGCTGCTGATCGTCGCCGCCGTCACCCATGATCCGGAGCAGGCGGGCGGGCTCGACGAGGCGCTGAAGTCGCTCGTGGAGCTGCCGGCGGGCGTGCTCCTCCTCGGCTTCGTCGCCGTCGGGCTCATCGCCTACGGGCTCTTCTGCTTCGCCCGCGCGCGCTGGCCGCGCCTGTGATGCCGGATGGCGGATCCGCTCTATACCTGTCACCCCCCTTCCGCGCAACTGGTCCCGCCGTCCCGGAGTCGGTGACACGCTGAGGCCTGTGAGTGCTGGAGGCGAGGACGCGACCGGAGGACGGGTGCGTCCGCCGCTGACGCAGGACGCCGCCCGTCTGCTGGCCCGCTCCGCCACGGGGGACGCCTCCGCTCTGGGAGAGCTCGTCGACCGCTTCGGCGGCCTCGTCTCGGCGTGCGTCGGCACGGTCCAGGCCGACCCGGCCGGCCGCGACCGGCTCTGCACCGACGTCTTCACCGCCGTCTGGCGCCGCTCCCGCGAGGGCGCCCGCTCGCCGGAGCCCGTGCTCTGGGTGCTCGAGGTCCTCTGCGAGACCCTCGGCACCGCGCACGAGCTCGCCCGGCGGCCGCTCGGCAGCGGCCTGCTCGCCCTCGACTGCCCGGACCGCGAGCTCCTGCTGCTGGCTGCGGCCGGCGGCTTCTCGCAGGCCGAGATCTCGGCGCTGACCGGGATCGACGAGTTCCGGCTGCGCTCGATCCTCCGGAACGCGCTCGAGACGCTCCAGGGCCGCGACAGCGATCTTCTGACGGCCTGACCGCCGGAGCCGTCGCGGGAGTAAAGTTGAGTCCGTCGAACTCAACTTTCGAGCCACGGAGGAGACCACCATCATGCAGGCCGGTCGGATGCCCCAGCAGGACGAGAAGTCCGCACTCGAGCAGTACGGCGTCAACCTGACCGCCATCGCGGCGAGCGGCAAGCTCGACCCGGTGATCGGGAGGGACGCCGAGATCCGGCGCGTCAGCCAGGTGCTCACGCGCCGCACCAAGAACAACCCCGTCCTCATCGGCGAGCCCGGCGTCGGCAAGACCGCCGTCGTCGAGGGACTCGCGCAGCGGATCGTCGCGGGCGACGTCGCCGAGAGCCTCAAGGGCAAGCAGCTCGTCAGCCTCGACCTCTCGGCCCTGATCGCCGGAGCGAAGTACCGCGGCGAGTTCGAGGAGCGGCTGAAGGCCGTGCTCCAGGAGATCGAGGAGTCCGACGGCCGGATCATCACCTTCATCGACGAGCTGCACACGCTGATGGGCGCGGGCGGCGGCGAGGGATCGGTGGCGGCCGCGAACATGCTCAAGCCCATGCTGGCGCGCGGCGAGCTGCGGATGATCGGCGCGACGACGCTCGACGAGTACCGCCAGTACATCGAGAAGGACGCCGCTCTCGAGCGCCGCTTCCAGCAGGTCTTCGTCGGCGAGCCGACCGTCGAGGACACCGTGGCGATCCTCCGCGGGCTGAAGGAGCGCTACGAGGCGCACCACAAGGTGGCGATCGCCGACTCCGCCCTGGTCGCCGCCGCGTCGCTCTCGAACCGCTACATCACCTCCCGCCAGCTGCCGGACAAGGCGATCGACCTGATCGACGAGGCCGCGTCGCGGCTGCGCATGGAGATCGACTCCGCTCCCGTCGAGATCGACGAGCTGCGCCGCTCCGTCGACCGGCTGAGGCTCGAGGAGCTGGCGCTGAAGAAGGAGAAGGACGAGGCCTCGAAGGCGCGGCTGGAGAAGCTGCGCGAGGACCTGGCCCGCCGCGGCGCCCAGCTCGAGGAGCTGCAGGAGCGCTGGGAGCGCGAGCGCGCCTCCCTCAACCGCGTCGGCGAGCTCAAGAACCGGCTCGACGCCCTGCGGATCGCCGCCGAGCGGGCGCAGCGCGAGGGCAAGCTCGAGCGCGCGTCGAAGCTGCTCTACGGCGACATCCCGGTGATCGAGCGCGAGCTCGCGGCCGCCGAGGCGGAGGAGGAGCCGGCCGAGGGCCGCATGGTCAACGAGCAGGTGACGGCCGACGACATCGCCGCGGTGATCGCCGCCTGGACGGGGATCCCCGTCGGGCGCCTCCTGCAGGGCGAGACCGAGAAGCTGCTGCACCTCGAGACCGAGCTGCACCGCCGATTGATCGGCCAGGATGAGGCGGTGTCGGCCGTCGCGGACGCGGTCCGCCGCACCCGCGCGGGCATCTCCGACCCCGACCGGCCGACCGGCTCCTTCCTCTTCCTCGGGCCGACCGGGGTCGGCAAGACCGAGCTGGCGAAGGCACTCGCCGACCACCTCTTCGACGACGAGAAGGCGATGGTCCGCATCGACATGTCGGAGTACGGCGAGAAGTTCGCCGTCTCGCGGCTGGTCGGCGCCCCTCCCGGCTACATCGGCTATGAGCAGGGCGGCCAGCTCACGGAGGCGGTCCGCCGCCGCCCGTACTCGGTGGTGCTCCTCGACGAGATCGAGAAGGCGCACCCCGAGGTGTTCGACGTCCTGCTGCAGGTGCTCGACGACGGCCGGCTCACCGACGGCCAGGGGCGGACGGTCGACTTCCGCAACACGATCCTCATCCTCACCTCCAACCTGGGGTCGCAGTTCCTCGTGGACCCGGCGCTGTCACGGCCGCAGAAGGAGGAGGCGGTCCAGCAGATGGTGCGCCAGGCCTTCAAGCCCGAGTTCGTGAACCGGCTCGACGACATCGTGATCTTCGACGCGCTCGACCGCACCGAGCTCGGCGAGATCGTGTCGCTGTACGTCGACCGGCTGTCGAGGAGGCTCTCGGAGCGACGGCTCGACCTGGCGGTGACGCCCGCGGCCCGCGGGTGGCTGGCCGAGCGCGGCTACGACCCGCAGTACGGCGCGCGGCCGCTGCGCCGGCTGATGCAGCGGGCGATCGACGACCAGCTGGCCACGGCGCTGCTCGGCGGCACGGTGCGCGACGGGGACGTGGTGCTGGTGGACGTGGCGCCGGACGGCGAGAGCCTGTCGGTGACGGCGGGGATGCCCGCGACGGACTGACCGGGGTGCTCGACCCCTGTCGCGAGTCCGCAGACGTCGCGGTGGTCGCGGTCGAGTACCGCGACGTCTGCGTTCCCGCAGGGGGAGGAGCGCGGGGGCGGCGACGGGATGTCCCTCCACAGGGCGCGCGAGGGCGGGAGTCGTCCACAGTCGCGGGATCCGCGGCGCGCCCGTCCGGCGGGCTCCGTAGCGTCGGCGGCATGTCCTTCGAAACGCCCGGCCCCCGGATGGCCGACCTCCCTCCCGAGGAGAGGCCGAGGGAGCGCCTCCGCGCCTACGGACCGGAGGCGCTCACCGACGCCGAGACCCTCGCCGTGCTCATCGGGGCCGGCGTCCGCGGCGCGAACGCGACCGTCGTCGCGCAGCGCCTCCTCGCGCGCTTCGGCGGCATCGACGCCGTCGCCCGGGCCGGGGTGGCCGATCTGATGCGGCACCGCGGAGTCGGCGAGGTCGCCGCCTGCCGCCTGGTCGCCTCCTTCGAGCTGCGGCGGAGGATGAACCGCGCCTCGCGCGCCGCCCGCGTGACCGACGCCGCCGGCCTGGCCGGGCTCGTCGCTCCGCTGCTGGCCGCCCGGCCGGTCGAGACCGTGCTGGCGGTGGCGCTCGCCGAGTCCGGAGCCGTCCGCGACGTCCTGACGCTGGCCGACGGAGCCCCGGCGCACGCCGAGGTCCCCGTGGCCGCCGTGCTCGCCGAGGTGCTGGCGCGGGGCGCGGCGGGCATCGGCCTGGCGCACAGCCACGCGGGCGAGGCCGTGGTGCTCCCCTCCGACCGTGCGGCGACGCGAGCGATCGCCGACGGGGCAGAGGCGTGCGGCCTGCGGTTCCTCGCGCACGTCGTGATCGGGCGCGACGGCTGGGCGGAGGCGCAGCCGTGACGCGGCGCAGGGCTGCTGCGGTCCGCTCCGTTCCGGCAGGACGCCTCCCGCCCGGCGCCGGACCGCCCCGGCTCTCCACCTGTGACGCGTCGGCGCGCATTCGTGCAAGCCCCCGCCTCTCCGGCGCCCGCGGCCGGTCGCGGGCGTACCGTGGACGCCGACCCCACCCCCTCCCGACCAGGAGCACCCATGCGAGCAACACTCATCCACGGCGAGCGCGACATCCGACTCGAGGAGGTCCCCGACCCGCAGCTCTCGACGGGGCGCGACGCGATCGTCCGCGTCACCGCGGCCTGCGTCTGCGGCTCGGACCTCTGGCCCTACCGCGGCGTCACGCCCACCAAGGAGGCGCACCGCATCGGCCACGAGTTCGTCGGCGTCGTCGAGGAGATCGGCGACGACGTGCACGACGTCGCGGTCGGCGACTTCGTGATCGCCCCGTTCTACGTCTGCGACGGCACCTGCGCGAACTGCGCCAACGGCGTCTCCACGTCGTGCCTCACCGGCGGCTGGTGGGGCGCCGAGGTCCGCGAGGAGGGCTTCGCGGACGGCGCCCAGGGCGAGAAGGTGCGCGTGCCCCTCGCCGACGGCACGCTCTTCCGCGTGGGCATCGACCCGGATCCGGCGCTCATCCCCAGCCTGCTCACCCTCGCCGACGTGATGGGGACCGGCCACCACGCCGCGGTCTCGGCCGGCGTCACCGCGGGCTCGACCGTCGCGGTCGTCGGCGACGGCGCGGTCGGCCTCTGCGCCGTCCTGGCGGCCAAGCGCCTCGGCGCGACCACGATCATCGCGATGTCGCGGCACGAGTCGCGGCAGAACCTCGCCCGACGCTTCGGGGCGACCCACATCGTCGAGACCCGCGGCGACGAGGGCGTCGCGCGCGTCCGCGAGCTGACCGGCGGGATCGGCGCCGACTGCGTGCTCGAGTGCGTCGGCACCAAGGAGTCGATGCAGCAGGCCCTCGACTCCGCCCGCCCCGGCGGCATGGTCGGCTACGTCGGCGTCCCCAACGGAGGCCCCGAGCTGCCCGTCCGCCAGATGTTCGGCTCGAACGTGGGCGTCAACGGCGGAGTCGCGCCGGTCCGCGGCTACATGGCCGAGCTGCTGCCGGACGTGCTCAGCGGCGCGATCGAGCCCGGTCTGGTCTTCGACCTCGAGCTGCCCCTCGAGGAGATCGCCGAGGCGTACGCCGCCATGGACGAGCGCCGCGCGATCAAGACCCTCGTGCGTCCGTAGTCCCGCCGAGGGGCGCCGGCACGGTCGCGAGGAGTAGCCTCCCGCGCATGACCGCGTCAGCCCGCACCGCCGCGACGGCGCCCCTCTTCCACCCCGACCTCGCGCTCGGCCGCTTCCTCCCGCCGATCGTCCTCGGCCCGCGACTGCTGCGCCTCGCCACGCGACGCGCCGCCGAGGGAGGCGAGGCCCCGCCCGACATCGTGGTCGACGACGTCGAGATCCCCGTCGCCGGAGCCGCTCCCGTCCGGGCCCGCAGCTACCGGCCGCGCATCCTCCGCGGTACCGCTCCCGCGCTCCTCTGGGTGCACGGCGGCGGCATGGTGCTCGGCAGCCACCTCCAGGACGAGGCGTCCTGCATCGACTTCGCACGCACCCTGGGCATCACGGTCGTCTCCGTCGACTACCGCCTCGCGCCCGCGCATCCGGCCCCGGCTGCCGTCCAGGACGTGCTGGCCGCGTTCGACTGGCTCGTCGAGCACGCGCAGGAGCGCGGCGTCGACCCGGCGCGCATCGCCGTCGGAGGCGCGAGCGCGGGCGGCGGCATCGCCGCGGGTGCGACCCTCCTCGCCCACGACCGCGGAGGAGCGCAGCCCGCGTTCCAGCTGCTCGTCTACCCGATGCTCGACGACCGCACCGTCACCCGGCCCGGTCCTCCTCCGCGCGGAGTCCGCGTCTGGACCCCGGGCAGCAACCGCTTCGGCTGGACCGCCTACCTCGCAGGCGAGCCCGGCGGCCCCGGCGTCACGGCCTACGCCGCCCCCGCCCGCCGCGACGACCTCACGGGCCTGCCGCCGGCCTGGATCGGCGTCGGCGGCCTCGACCTCTTCCACGACGAGGACGTCCGCTACGCCGAGCGCCTGCGCGCGGCCGGAGTGCCGTGCGGGCTCGAGATCGTGGAGGGCGCCTTCCACGGCTTCGACGCCCTGTTCCGCCGGACCGGTGTGGCGAAGCGCTTCTGGGCGGCGCAGGCCGCGGCGCTCGGCGAGGCCCTCCTCGCCTGACCTCCGTGTCGACGCGCCGGGCCGATTCCGTCTCCGGCGCTCGGCACTGCGAGGCTGAGGGGCGACGGCCGCCGCCGTCCGCGCGTCACCCGTGCCGTGCCTGCCGCGCATCCGTCTCCGCCCCGTCGCCCAGCCCCGCCCCGTCTCCCGGAGGACCCATGGACATCGACCGCCTCGCCACCCGCTACGAGATCGCCCTGCCCGCCTGGATCGGTGACGCCCTCCGCGACGTCCCCGAGGTCCTCCCGAGCCTCGAGGACCGGATGGCCCTCGTGCACGCGCTCGCCGACCGCAACTTCCGCGAGGGGAACGGCGGCCCGTTCGCGGCGATCGTCGTCGAGCGCGACTCCGGTCGTCTCGTCTCGGTCGGAGTGAACGTCGTCCTCGGCAGCGGGGTCTCGTCCGGCCACGCCGAGGTGACGGCGCTCGGTCTCGCGCAGACCGCGCTCGGCACCTGGGACCTCGGCGGCGAGGGCCTCCCCGCGCACGACCTGGTCGTCAACTGGCGCCCGTGCGTGCAGTGCTACGGAGCGACGATGTGGTCGGGGGTGCGCCGCCTGGTCGTCGCGGGCTCCGGCCCCGAGCTCGAGGAGATCAGCACCTTCGACGAGGGGCCGATGCGCGAGGACTGGGCCGCCCAGTTCGAGGCCCGCGGGATCGAGGTCGTCGACGGCGTGCTCCGCGACGAGGCCCTCGACGTGTTCCGCGCCTACCGCGCCTCCGTCGACTCCGGCGAGGTGCTCGTCTACAACGCCCGCGCCGACTCCTGATACCGCGGCAGGTCCGGACCGCGCGGCGGTTCCGCGCCGGACGCACGGGAGCCCCGCCTCAGCGGGGCCCCGTGCGGTCCTGAGCTGCCGGCCGCTGGCAGCGGTCAGCGGCGGCTCAGCGCCACCAGTCGTCGAACATCGACAGCGGCACCTGGCGCTTGTGCTCGGTCGCGGCGTACCGCGCCTCGATGGCCTCGGCGACGGCCCGGTCGACCTCGCCGCCCTCGAGGTACGTGTCGAGGTCGGCGTAGGTGAGCCCGAGGTTCGTCTCGTCGGTCTGGCCGGGGTTGTCGTCGAGCAGGTCCGCGGTCGGCGCCTTCTCGTAGAGCCGGGCCGGTGCGTCCAGGTGCTCGAGGAGCGAGCGCCCCTGCCGCTTGGTGAGACCGGTGAGCGGGAGGACGTCGGCGCCGCCGTCGCCGTACTTCGTGAAGAAGCCGGTGACCGCCTCGGCCGCGTGGTCGGTCCCGACGACGAGCATCCCGGCCTGGCCGGCGATCGCGTACTGCGCGATCATCCGCATCCGCGCCTTCACGTTGCCCTTCACGAAGTCGCTGATCGGCTCGTCGACCGCGTCGCCGAACGCCGCGGCCACGCCGTCGACGCCCTGGTGGATGTCGAAGACGACCTGGCGGTCCGG
>NZ_PSUC01000085.1:0-16444 GCF_002931635.1 Rathayibacter sp. AY2B7
CCCTCGGCGCCCGCCCCGGCCCCCGGCCCGCTCCCCGAGAGCGCCGTCGACGCCGTGCGCGCCGGGTACGCGTTCACCGGCCCGGCCCTCGAGCTCGGCGCCCTCGTCAACGGCGACGCGCGGATCGACGTGCCCGTCCGCATCCCGCTCGGCATGCTCAACCGGCACGGCCTCGTCGTCGGCGCGACCGGCACCGGCAAGACGAAGACGCTGCAGGTCCTCGCCGAGCAGCTCTCGGCCCACGGCGTCCCCGTCTTCGCCGCGGACATCAAGGGCGACCTCTCCGGCCTCGCCACTCCGGGCACCGCGACCGACGCGCTGCTCGCCCGCACCCGCGGCATCGGCCAGGACTGGCGGGCGGAGGCGGCCCCCGCCGAGTACTTCGCGCTCGGCGGCATCGGCACCGGCGTCCCCGTCCGCGCCACCGTGACGGGATTCGGCGCGCTGCTGCTCGCGAAGGTGCTCGGCCTCAACCACACGCAGGAGTCGAGCCTCGGCCTCGTCTTCCACTACGCCGAGGGCGCCGGTCTCCCGCTCGTCGACCTGTCCGATCTCCGCGCCGTGCTCACCTACCTCGTCGGCGACGAGGGCAAGGCGGAGCTCGCCGAGCTCGGCGGGCTGTCGAAGGCGACCGCCGGCGTGATCCTCCGCGAGCTGATCGCGTTCGCCGACCAGGGCGCCGACGTGTTCTTCGGCGAGCCCGAGATCGACACGGCCGAGTTCCTCCGCCTCGCCGCCGACGGGCGCGGCGTCGTCAGCCTCCTCGAGGTCCCCGGAGTCGCCGACCGACCGGCTCTGTTCTCCACCTTCCTGATGTGGCTCCTCGCCGACCTCTTCAACGACCTGCCCGAGGTCGGCGACCTCGACAAGCCGAAGCTCGTCTTCTTCTTCGACGAGGCGCACCTGCTCTTCCGCGACGCGTCGAAGGACTTCCTCGCCGCGATCACCCAGACCGTGCGCCTCATCCGATCCAAGGGCGTCGGCATCGTCTTCGTCACGCAGACCCCGAAGGACGTGCCCGGCGACGTCCTCGCCCAGCTGGGCTCCCGCGTGCAGCACCAGCTCCGCGCGCACACGCCGGACGACGCGAAGGCCCTCCGCGCCACCGTCTCGACCTACCCCGAGAGCGACTACGACCTCGGCGAGGTCCTCCAGGCGCTCCCCATCGGCGAGGCGATCGTGACGGTCATGAACGAGCGCGGCGCCCCGACTCCGGTCGCCTGGACGCGCCTCCGCGCCCCGCTCGGCTCGATGAAGCCCACCCCCGAGGCCGACCGCGAGGCGAGCGTCCAGAGGTCCCCGCTCCTCGCGCGCTACGGAACGCCCCTCGACCGCGACTCCGCCCGCGAGATCCTCACCCGCCGGCTCGACGCCGCCGCCGACGCCGAGGAGGCCCGCGCCGCCGCCGAGCAGCAGGCCGCCGACGACGCCCGCCGCGCGAAGGAGGACGCGCGTCGCGCCAAGGAGGAGACCGCGGACGCCGCCCGCCGCGCGAAGGAGCGGGCCGCCGCCGAGCGCGCCGCCGACCAGGCCGCCGAGCGCTCCCGACGGCGCACGGCACCGACCTCCCGCGGGACCCGCACCACCCGCCGCGACAAGACGGTCGTCGAGGAGGTGCTGGGCTCGAGCGCCGGCAGGACGCTGCTGCGCGAGGTGGTCCGCGGGATCTTCGGGACCGCCCGACGGCGCTGACGCGACCCGGGCCGCTCGGGGAGACGAGGCGCTAACGGGAGCATGTTAGCGTCGGTAGCATGAGTGAGAGCGGGACGACGCGGGAGCGGATCCTCCGGGCGACGGTCGAGCTGCTGGCGGACGGCGGGCGCGACGCGGTGTCGACGCGGGCGATCAGCGCGGCGGCGGGGGTGCAGGCCCCTACGATCTACCGGACGTTCGGCGACCTGCGCGGGCTGCTCGACTCGGCCGCGGCAGCCGGATTCGCCACGGCCCTCGCCGACTTCGAGCGGAGCGAGGCGCCGGCCGACCCGGTCGACGCGCTCCGTGCCGCCTGGGATCACCACGTCGCCTTCGGACTCGCCGAACCGCACCTCTACGCGCTGATGTTCACCGCACGGCCGGGGGAGGAGTCGGAGGCGGCGCGCCTGTCCCGGGGCGTCCTCCTCGACGCGGTCCGGGCCGTCGCCGAAGCCGGCCGCCTCACCGTCGACGTCGAGCGTGCCTCCCGCCTGCTCCAGTCGGCCGCGCTCGGCTGCACCCTCACGCTGACCGCCCTCGCCGACCCCGACGACGAGCTCTCGTCCCGCTCGCGCGAGTCCGTCCTCGCGGCGATCACCACGGCGGAGGCGGGCCCCACCGATCCCGCCGCCCGTGCGGTCGTCGCGCACGCCGTCGCCCTGCGGACGGCGCTGCCGCAGATCGAGCCCCTCAGCGCGGGGGAGCGGCTCCTGCTCGACGAATGGCTCGAGCGCATCGCCGACTGACGGTCGGCGTCGCCGGAGGGTCCGTACCGCCGTCCTGTCGTCCGCGTTGTCGTAATACGGATGGCGACGGGCACGATCCGGGACCGGCACCTACGGTCGGACCATGTCGCGATCCATAGCCGCACTCTTCTTCCACCCCGTCTGCGCCGCCTGCTCGGCCCCGCTCGTCGCCCGCCGAGGCGCGTTCTGCTCCGACTCCTGCGCGCGGACGAACCACCTCTACGGCTGATCCCGCGCGCCCGGCGCGCGCCCGTCGATCGGCGGCGCCTGCTCGGCGCGACGTCGTCGGCTACGGCTGCGTGTGCGCCGGCGGCGCGAACCCGGCGCTGCGTGAGCGCGCCGCTCCGATGGACGCCCGCACCGGTCGACCGGGCTTCGACGATCGCCCGCACCGGTTAAACAAAACGGTGCCCGTGCTGGCGAGAGCAACGGACACCGTTCGCGGAGGATGGGGGATTCGAACCCCCGAGGGCTTTCACCCAACACGCTTTCCAAGCGTGCGCCATAGGCCACTAGGCGAATCCTCCTGGCACGACCTGAGCCGCGACTCATCGATACTAGCCGGTGTCGGAGGCTCCCGCTGACCACGACACCGACACGCCCCGCTCTCCTCGGCCGCCGTCGTCGGTTAGACTGTCACCCGGCTCCCCGCGTGGCGCCATCCAGGCCAACTCCCCCAGGGCGGAAACGCAGCAAGGGTAACCGGGCTCTGGCGGGTGCGCGGGGGGTCTTCTTCCGTTATCCGGCCCGCCTGCTCCGCCGATGGACCGCCGCACAGCCGCTACGAGGCCCTACCGACTGCGGACGCTCCTCCACAGCCGCGCGCCATGCACGCCCTCCCATCCCTGGCCTCTACTCAGCCAGGCGGAGGGACCCCCTCGGTAGGCTGGATCCGATGGTTCAGAGCATCTACATCTCGTCCGCCGAAGGTCATTCGGGCAAGTCCACGGTCGCCCTCGGCGTCCTCGATGCGCTCAGCAGCCAGGTGCAGCGGGTCGGCGTCTTCCGCCCGATCGCCCGCTCCACCTCCGAGCCGGACTACGTGCTCGAGATGCTGCTCGGCCACTCCGACTCGGGCCTCGCCTACGAGGACTGCATCGGCGTCACCTACGAGGACGTCCACGCCGACGGTGAGGCGGCGCTCTCGCGGATCGTCGAGAGGTACAAGGGCGTCGAGGCCCGGTGCGACGCCGTCGTCATCCTCGGCTCCGACTACACGGACGTCGGCAGCCCCACCGAGCTCGGCTACAACGCCCGCATCGCCGCCAACCTCGGCGCTCCGGTCCTGCTCGTCCTCACCGGCCGGGACTCGTCCCGCAGCGAGCAGCTGGGCCAGGCGCCCGCGCGCACGCCGGAGGAGATGCGCCAGATCACGGAGCTCGCCTCGGTCGAGCTGCGCACGGCCCACGCGAGCCTCATCGGAGTGATCGCGAACCGCGCCGATCCCGACACCGCCGCCGACGCCGTCGCCGCGATCCGCGAGAGCATCCCCGCCACCGTCCCGGTCTGGGCGATCCGCGAGGATCCGTTCCTCGTCGCTCCGAGCCTGTCCCGCCTGGTCGAGGCGGTCGACGGCGTCGTCGTCGCGGGCGATCCGGAGCTGCTCGGCCGGGAGGCGCTCGGCGTGGTGATCGCCGGCATGTCCATGGTGAACGTCCTGCCGCGGCTCACCGAGGGCGGCGTCGTGATCGTCCCCGGCGACCGGCCCGAGGTCGTCCTCGCCGTGATCATGGCGTACGCCTCCGGCACGTTCCCCACCGTCACCGGCATCATTCTCAACGGCGGCTTCGAGCTGCCGGAGCCGATCGTCCGGCTGATCGAGGGCGTCGACAGCCGCGTGCCGATCGTGATGACCGAGCTCGGCACCTACGACACCGCCGTCCGCGTCACCGCGGCCCGCGGCCGCCTGGCGGCCGACTCCCCGCGCAAGCGCGACACCTCCCTCGCCCTCTTCCAGGAGGCGGTCGACGCGGTCGAGCTGCTCACCCTCCTCGACGTCGGCCGGTCCGAGGTCGTCACGCCGCTGATGTTCGAGTACGGGCTGATCGAGCGCGCGCGCATCGCCGACCGCCACATCGTCCTGCCCGAGGGCGGCGACGACCGGATCCTCCGCGCCGCCGCGACCGTGCTCAAGCGCGGCATCGCCCGGCTCACGATCCTCGGCGAGGAGGCCGAGATCCGCGCCCGTGCGGCGGGCCTCGGCCTCGACCTCGACGGCGCCCGCGTGCTGAGCACCCTCGACCCGGAGCACCGCGCGCGCTTCGCCGAGGAGTACGCCCGCATCCGCGCGCACAAGGGCATCACCTACGACCACGCCTACGACACCGTCACGGACGTCTCCTACTTCGGCACGATGATGGTGCAGCTCGGCCTGGCCGACGGGATGGTCTCGGGAGCCGCGCACACGACCGCGCACACCATCCGCCCCGGCTTCGAGATCATCAAGACGAGCCCGGGCGTCTCCGTCGTCTCGAGCGTGTTCCTGATGGCGCTCGCCGACCGCGTGCTGGTCTACGGCGACTGCGCGGTGAACCCCGACCCCACCGAGGCGCAGCTCGCCGACATCGCGATCTCGTCCGCCGAGACCGCCCAGCAGTTCGGGATCGACCCCCGCATCGCGATGCTCTCCTACTCCACCGGCGAGAGCGGAGCCGGCGCCGACGTCGAGAAGGTCCGCGCGGCGACGGCTCTGGTGCGCGAGCGCCGGCCCGACCTGCTCGTCGAGGGCCCGATCCAGTACGACGCGGCGGCCGACGCGGCGGTCGCGGCCTCGAAGATGCCCGGCTCCCAGGTCGCCGGGCGCGCGACGGTGTTCATCTTCCCCGACCTCAACACGGGCAACAACACCTACAAGGCCGTGCAGCGCTCGGCCGGCGCCGTCGCCATCGGACCGGTCCTCCAGGGTCTGCGCAAGCCGGTCAACGACCTCTCGCGCGGCGCGCTCGTGCAGGACATCGTCAACACCGTCGCGATCACGGCCATCCAGGCCGCCACCCAGGCCATCGTCCCGCCCACCGCCGCCATCCCCGTGGTGCGCTAGCGGCGACCCCGCCGCTGCCACTCCCGACCCCGATCACCCCAGGAGTCCCCTCATGTCCGTCGTCCTCGTCGTCAACAGCGGATCGTCGTCGTTCAAGTACCAGCTCATCGAGATGACCACCGAGGAGACGCTCGCCAGCGGTCTCGTCGAGCGGATCGGCGAGGACACCGGCCGCACGAAGCACACCCGCGACGGGGAGTCGTTCGAGATCGAGGGGCCGATCCCCGACCACACCGCCGGCTTCGACGCGATGATCCGCGCGTTCGGCGAGCACGGCCCGAGCCTCGACGAGTTCCCTCCCGTCGCCGTGGGCCACCGCGTCGTGCACGGCGGCAAGCGCTTCTTCGAGCCCACCGTGGTCACCGACCTGGTCAAGATCAACATCGAGGACCTCGCCGACCTCGCCCCGCTGCACAACCCCGCCAACCTCGAGGGCATCGAGGCGGCGCAGAAGGCCTTCCCGGACGTCCCGCACGTCGCCGTCTTCGACACCGCCTTCCACCACACGATCCCGGCCGAGGCGTCGACCTACGCGCTGCCCGCCGAGCTCGCCGAGAAGCACCGCGTCCGCCGCTACGGCTTCCACGGCACCTCGCACAAGTTCGTCTCGGAGGCCGCCGCCGCCTACCTCGGCCGCCGCCGCTCCGACCTGAAGACGATCGTCCTGCACCTGGGCAACGGAGCGTCCGCCTGCGCCGTCGACGGCGGTGTCTCCGTCGAGACCTCGATGGGCATGACCCCGCTCGAGGGTCTGGTGATGGGCACCCGCTCCGGCGACCTCGACCCGGCCGTCGTCTTCCACCTGGCCCGCAAGGCGGGCCTCTCGATCGACGAGCTCGACACCCTCCTCAACCGCCGAAGCGGCCTCCTCGGCCTCACGGGTCGCGGCGACATGCGCGACGTCCAGGAGGCGGCCGAGGCCGGCGACGAGCAGGCCCGCGCCGGGCTCGAGGTCTACTACCACCGCCTCCGCCACTACATCGGGGCCTTCTACGCCCAGCTGGGCCGCGTCGACGCCGTGGTGTTCACGGCCGGAGTCGGCGAGAACGTCGCCGCCGTCCGCGCCGGCGCCCTCCGCGGCCTCGAGGGCCTGGGCATCGAGCTCGACCCCGAGCGCAACACGTCCTCCGACCGCGGCGCCCGTCGCATCTCCACCGACGACTCCCGCGTCGCCGTCCTTGTGATCCCGACGAACGAGGAGCTGGAGATCGCCCGGCAGAGCTTGTCGGTCGTGTAGCGGCGGAGCCGCGACACGACTCGCGGTCGGCTTCCGGGGGTGGTGGCTCCCGTGGAGCGGATCCTGTCGGGCTGCCCTGAATCGCTCGCACGCGGCGGTGCTCGCTCGTCGTGCAGCGGTGGCCCGCTGTGCGACCGCGGTGGGCTTCTCGTGGGCCTGCGGTGCGCAGAGCGGGGTGCGTCGGGCTGCCCTGAATCGCTGGCACGCGGCGGTCCTTGCTCGTCGTGCAGCGGTGACCCGCTGCACGACCGCGGTCGGCCCCTCAGGGATTGCGTTCCGCAGAGCGTGGAGCGTCGGGCTGCCCTGAATCGCTCGCACGCGATTCCGGGTCGTGGCCCTCTTCCGAATACTCGGGCCCTGCTGCTGGTCGAGTAGCCGCGGGACGCGGCGTATCGAGTCCCACCGAGCGCGAGGGAGGAGATCTCGATGCGGCCGCTGTGCGGGCTGCTCCATCCGCAGGAGCCGGCTGAGGAGCCCGGCTCAGGGCAGCAGGCGCGCGTCGCCCGCGTAGAGGTTGAAGCCGGAGCCGCGGCTGAAGCCGATCAGGGTGAGGCCGGAGTCGCGAGCCAGGTCCACCGCCAGCGACGACGGGGCACCGACCGCGGCGAGCAGGGGGATGCCGGCCATCACGGCCTTCTGCACCAGCTCGAACGATGCGCGCCCCGACACCTGCAGCAGCGTCCCCCGCAACGGCAGCCGCCCCTCCCGGAGCCCCCAGCCGACCACCTTGTCCACGGCGTTGTGCCGCCCGACGTCCTCTCGGAGCACCAGCAGCGAGCCGGCCGCGTCGAACAGCCCGGCCGCGTGGACGCCGCCCGTCCGCTCGAACACCGCCTGCGCCTCGCGGAGCCGATCGGGGAGCGAGACCAGCAGCTCCCGCTCGACCCGCAGGTCGTCCTCCGCGACGCTCCACGCCGAGTCGGTGGCGACCGCCTCGAGCGACGCGAGCCCGCACACTCCGCACGAGCTCGTCGTGTACACCGACCGCTCGCGCTCGAGCAGCACGGCCTCCCGCCCGCCGCGGACGCTCGCGTCGACCACGTTGTACGTGTTCTCGCCCGGACCGGAGCCGCTCGCGCAGTAGCGCATCGCCGCCAGCTGCTCCGACTCGGTGAGCACCCCCTCGGACACCAGGAATCCCGCGACCAGGTCGAAGTCGTCGCCGGGCGTGCGCATGGTCACGCTGAAGCGACGTCCGCCGACGCGGATCTCGAGCGGCTCCTCGACGGCCAGGACGTCCTCGCGACGGCGGGGCGGATCGTCGGCGCGGACGGCGGTCAGGCGGGTGCGGGCGACACTGCGGCTCATAGGTCTCCTCAGGCGGTGGAGGTCATCCTCCCACCGGGAACCGGGAGCGATGCCGGGGTGCGGACGTACGATGCAGGAATGGTCGATGACGCCGAGCCCCGCGAGAGTCCGATCGACGAGAGCCGCCTCTCCGTCCGATCGCCGAAGAGACGCGCCGTCGGGATCCCCGGCGTCGCCCACGCCCTCGAGATCTCGCTCAAGCAGATGGGCCCGGTGCGCAGCGCCGAGACGCTCCTGCGGGTGAACCAGAAGACCGGCTTCGACTGCCCGGGCTGCGCCTGGCCGGAGGGCGACAAGCGCCACGTCGCCGAGTTCTGCGAGAACGGAGCGAAGGCAGTCGCCGAGGAGGCCACGCTTCGCACCGTCACCTCGGCCTTCTTCGCCGCGCACCCCGTCGCGGAGCTGGAGGAGTGGGACGACTTCGCGCTCGGCCAGCAGGGCCGGCTCACGGAGCCGATGCTGCTCGAGGAGGGCGCGACGCACTACCGGCCCGTGGGCTGGGACGAGGCGCTCGACCTCGTGGCCGAGGAGCTGCGCGCCTGCGCGAGCCCCGACGAGGCGATCTTCTACACGTCCGGCCGGACCTCGAACGAGTCGGCCTTCGTCTACCAGCTGATGGTCCGCGGCTTCGGCACGAACAACCTGCCCGACTGCTCGAACATGTGCCACGAGTCCAGCGGATCCGCCCTCACCGAGACGATCGGGATCGGCAAAGGCTCGGTGAGCCTGCGCGACGTGGAGCGGGCTCCGCTGATCATCGTCGCCGGCCAGAACCCCGGAACGAACCACCCGCGGATGCTGACCGCGCTGGAGCGCGCCAAGCGCGCCGGCGGCACCATCGTGGCCGTGAATCCGCTGCCGGAGGCGGGGCTGCTCCGCTTCCAGAACCCGCAGACCGTCCGCGGCACCCTGGGCGACGGCACGGCCCTCGCCGACCACTTCCTCCAGGTCCGGCTGGGCGGCGACCAGGCCCTGTTCCAGGGTCTGGGCAAGGCGCTGCTCGAGGCGGAGGAGGCGCGCGGCGACGTCTTCGACCACGCCTTCATCCGCGAGAGCACCGGCGGCCTCGCCGAGTACCTTCACGGGCTGCGGGAGGTCCAGTGGGACGAGATCGAGCGGGCGAGCGGGATCGACGAGACGCGCATCCGCACCGTCGCCGAGCTGATCGCGGCGTCCGAGGGCACCGTCGTCTGCTGGGCGATGGGCCTCACGCAGCACGCGCACTCGGTCGCGACGCTCAAGGACGTCGTCAACGTGCTCCTGCTCACCGGCAACATCGGCAAGCCCGGCGCGGGCGTCTGCCCGGTGCGCGGCCACTCGAACGTGCAGGGCGACCGCACGATGGGCATCTTCGAGCGGATGCCGGACTCCTTCCACGACGCGCTCGACCGCGAGTTCTCCTTCTCCTCCCCGCGCGTGCACGGGACGGACACGGTCGCCGCGATCCGGGCGATGCGCGACGGGAAGGCCCGCGTGTTCATGGGGCTCGGCGGCAACTTCGCCCGGGCGACGCCCGACAGCGGAGTGACGGAGGCGGCGATGCGCTCGCTCGCCCTCACCGTCCACGTCTCGACCAAGCTCAACCGCTCGCACGTGGTCACCGGCCGGCGCGCGCTGATCCTGCCCACCCTCGGCCGCACCGACTCCGACGTGCAGCGCTCGGGCGAGCAGCGGGTCACGGTCGAGGACTCGATGAGCGCCGTGCACGCCTCCCGGGGCCGCCTGCGCCCGCCGAGCCCGGGCCTGCGCTCGGAGGTGGCGATCCTCACGGGGATCGCGGAGCGGCTGCTCGAGGGCCGCGAGAACGTCCCCCGGGTCGACTGGGCGGGACTGCGCGACGACTACCGCCGCATCCGCTCGCACATCGCCAACGTCGTCCCCGGTTTCGACGGCTTCGAGGCCCGGATCGACGTGCCCGGCGGCTTCGTCCTCCCGCACCCGCCGCGCGACGCGCGCCGCTTCGACACCCCCTCCGGCCTGGCCCGCTTCACCGCGAATCCGCTCGAGTACCCGCGGGTGCCGGAGGGCAGGCTGCTGCTGCAGACGCTGCGCTCGCACGACCAGTTCAACACCACGATCTACGGCAAGGACGACCGCTACCGCGGGATCCACGACGGCCGCCGGGTGGTGTTCGTCCACGCCGACGACGTCGCCGAGCTGGGCTTCGCGGACGGCGCGATGGTCGACCTGGTCTCGGAGTGGCCCGACGGCGTCGAGCGGCGGGCGGAGGCGTTCCGCGTCGTGGCGTACGACACGCCCCGCGGCTGCGCGGCCGCCTACTACCCCGAGACGAACGTCCTCGTGCCGCTGGACTCGACCGCGAAGATCAGCAACACGCCGACCTCGAAGTCGGTCGTGATCCGCCTCGAACCGGCGGCGTAGGCCTCACCAGGGCAGCGGCAGCAGGCGCACCGAGTCGCCCGCTGCCGCTCCCGGTGCGGGCACGACGGCCACGGCCTCCGAGGCGGCGAGACCGGTGAGCATGTGCGAGCGGATGTCGGCGGAGGCCCGCCAGCCGTCCTCGCCGGAGGAGACGGGCACGAGCACCGTGGTCCCCGCGCGCCCGAGCGGCTCGGCGAGGACGCCCCGGCCGAAAGGTCGGGCAGCGGCGCCCGACGCCGCGTCGAGGGCCGGCGGCAGGAAGGAGAGCGCCGCGAGCAGGGCGGCGAGCGGATTGCCCGGCAGAGCGATCACCAGCGTCCCGCCCGGCAGCAGCGCAGCCATGGTCGGGTGGCCGGGGCGCATGCCGACGCCGTCGACGAGGACGCGCGCGCCCACCGCATCGAGGGCGCGACGGACCGCGTCCACCCGGGAGCGCCCGGTCCCGCCCGTCGTGAGGAGGATCGGCGCCGTGCCCGCCAGCAGCGTCCGTGCGATCGCCTCCTCGTCGTCGCCGCGGCGCACGACCTCTCCCACGGCTCCGCCCGAGAGCTCGACCAGCGCGGGCAGCAGCGGCGTGAACGCATCGCGCACCCGTCCGGCGGGCGGCATCCCCTCGGTGTCGACCTCGTCCCCCGTGAGGAGCAGGTCGACCGCGGCGGGCGGGCGGACGTCGAGCGCGTCGATCCCGGCGACCGCGAGCAGGGCGAGGTGCGCGGGAGTGAGGCGGGTCCGGGCATCGACCAGCACGGCTCCGCGGGCGGCCTCGTCGCCCGCGCGCCGGACGTGGCGGCCGGGCGGGAGGGGCGCCCGCGCCGTGAGCAGGTCGTCGCGGACCGCGCCCTGCTCGGACGGCAGCACCGCGTCGCTCCAGTCGGGCACGGCGGCTCCGGTGACGATCGGCGCGGCGGTGCCGTCCTCGAGCGGCCAGGGCCCGGGTCCGCGCACGGCCCAGCCGTCCATGGCCGAGGAGTCGTAGTGGGGGAGCGGCCGGGCGGCGGTGACGGCGCGGTCGAGGACGGCTCCGCGGGCGTCGAGGAGGGGGACGGTCGAGACGCCGGAGCGCGCCACCGCTTCGCCGACGATCCGCCTGGCCTCGTCCCAGTCGGTCGCCTCATGCCCGTGCGCGCTCATCCCGTCCATTCTCCCGGGGCTCGGGGCGGGCCCTGGGCAGGACCCGCCCCGTCGGTCATCCCAGGTAGCCGTTCGGGTTCAGCACGAACTTCTTCGCGGCGCCCTTGTCGAAGTCGGCGTAGCCGCGGGGAGCGTCGTCCAGGCTGATCGCGGTGGCCTGGACCGCGTCGGCGATGTGGACCCGGTCGTGCAGGATCGCCATCATCAGCTGCCGGTTGTACTTCATGACCGGGCACTGGCCCGTGGTGAAGGACAGGGACTTCGCCCAGCCGAGCCCGAGCCGGATCGACAGCGAGCCCTCCTGGGCCGCCTCGTCGACTCCGCCCGGGTCGCCCGTGACGTAGAGGCCCGGGATGCCGAGGGCGCCGCCCGCCGCGGTGATCGACATCAGCGAGTTCAGCACCGTCGCCGGCGCCTCCTTCCCCGAGTCGGCGCCGTTGCCGTGCGCCTCGAAGCCGACGGCGTCCACTCCGCAGTCGACCTCGGGCACGCCGAGGATCTGCTCGATCTGGCCGGCCGGATCGCCCTTCGAGACGTCGACCGTCTCGCAGCCGAAGGAGCGCGCCTGCGCCAGACGCTCCTCGTTGAGGTCCGCGACGATCACGACGGCCGCTCCGAGCAGCTGCGCTCCGACCGCCGCGGCCAGTCCGACCGGTCCCGCTCCTGCGACGTAGACCGTGGAGCCGACGCCGACCCCGGCGGTCACCGCGCCGTGGAAGCCCGTCGGGAAGATGTCCGAGAGCATCGTCAGATCGAGGATCTTCTCGAGCGCCTGATCGCGGTCCGGGAACACCAGGAGGTTCCAGTCGGCGTAGGGGACCATCACGTACTCGGCCTGCCCGCCGACCCAGCCGCCCATGTCGACGTAGCCGTACGCGCTGCCCGGGCGGTCCGGATTCACGTTGAGGCAGATGCCGGTCTTGCGCTCCTTGCAGTTGCGGCAGCGGCCGCAGGCGATGTTGAACGGCACGGACACGATGTCGCCGACCTTGACGAACTCGACGTCGGGGCCGACCTCCACGACCTCGCCGGTGATCTCGTGGCCGAGCACGAGGTCCGACGGAGCGGTGGTGCGGCCGCGGACCATGTGCTGGTCCGAGCCGCAGATGTTGGTGGAGACGGTGCGGAGGATGGCGCCGTGCGGCAGCTTCCGCCCGATGTTCGCCGGATTGACGCCGGGTCCGTCCTTCAGCTCGAAGGTGGGGTAGTCGATGTCGATGACCTCGACGACTCCGGGGGACTTGTAGGCGACGGCTCTGTTGCCTGACATGCGGGGCTCCTTCAGATGGACGACCGCGGCGCAGTCGGCCGCGGGAGTCCTGCGCCGCTCTCGGTCCGAGTCGCGGCGCCGGGACTCGAGGGAACCGTACGGCGTCGGCCTGGTGCCGGATCGAGGCCGGTGGAGTAGCGTCTCAGGAGGCGTGCGGACGCTCGTCCACCGCCCGGTGCGAGGCCGCGAGCGCCGCGTCGAGCGCGTCCCGGCCGCCCCCGGCCAGGCCCGCCGCGTAGCCCGCGAGGAACGTGGTCAGCGGAGCCGCCGGCCGGACCACTCCGTGCGCCGCGCGACCGGCGAGGGCGAGCAGGGCGTCCGGGTCCACCGGGACCTCGCCGAGGCCGAGCGCGGAGCACAGCTCGGCCCACCAGCCGGCGAGCACCTCCTCCGTGGGGCGGGCGCCGTCGGAGGCGGAGGGGCGGGGGCCGGTCGTGTCGTCCATCCGCTCAGTCTGCGCCGCGCGGGCCCGGCAGGTCGATCCCGTGCCGGAGCGCGTCGGCGGGCGCGTCGACGTCGTCGGTCGTCCCTCCGGGCACCGTCACGAGCCGTGGGGGAAGGTCCCGGAGGAGGGCGCGCACCGAGGCGCCGTCGGGATCGCCGAGCGCAGCGAGCGCCTCGACGAGGGCCGCTCGCCGGTGCACGCCGAGGAGCTGCTGGGCTCGGCCGCTCGCGTCGACGGCCAGGAGGGAGGCCTCGACGGCGTTCGACGCGACCTCGAGCAGCGTGTGCACGGCGGGAGCGGGGGCGACGAGATCGGCGGCGAGCACGACGACCCAGTCCGGAGCGCCCGGGCGGTCGAGCAGGGGCAGCGCGGCGGCCAGGCCCGCGACCGGGCCGCCGAACGGCGGATCCTCCTGGACGCGCTCCGCGCCGTCGACGGCCGGTGCGAGCGACGACGGTCCGGCCACGACCCTCCGCTCGGCTCCGCGCACGGCTGCGAGGGCGGTGCCGAGGAGCGTCGACTCGCGGTGCCGGAGGAGCGGCTTGACCGCGCCGCCGAGGCGGGAGGCGCGTCCGCCGGCGAGCACGACCGCGTCGAAGCGGGGGAGCGGAGGCGGCGGGAGCACGGGACCGAGGCTACGCGCGCTCCGGTCTCACCGTCCCGGCTCCGGTGTCGGAGGTCGCGGCTACTCTTGTCGGGTGGTAGCAGCCCTGTATCGCCGGTACCGGCCCGAGACGTTCGCCGAGATGATCGGCCAGTCCCAGGTGACGGATCCGCTCATGACGGCGCTCCGCACCAACCGCGTCAACCACGCCTACCTCTTCAGCGGCCCCCGCGGCTGCGGCAAGACCACCTCGGCGCGCATCCTCGCCCGCTGCCTCAACTGCGCGACGGGCCCGACCGACACCCCCTGCGGCGTCTGCGACAGCTGCGTCGAGCTCAGCCGCGAGGGCCAGGGCTCGCTCGACGTGGTCGAGATCGACGCGGCGAGCCACAACGGAGTCGACGACGCGCGCGATCTGCGCGAGCGCGCCATCTTCGCCCCGGCGCGCGACCGCTTCAAGATCTTCATCCTCGACGAGGCGCACATGGTCACGCCGCAGGGCTTCAACGCGCTGCTCAAGATCGTGGAGGAGCCGCCGGAGCACGTGAAGTTCATCTTCGCGACCACGGAGCCGGACAAGGTCATCGGCACGATCCGCTCGCGCACGCACCACTACCCGTTCCGGCTCGTCCCGCCGGCGCAGATGCTCGACTACACGCAGGAGCTCTGCGAGCGCGAGGGCGTGCACGTGGCGGCCGGCGTGCTGCCGCTCGTGGTCCGCGCGGGCGGCGGGTCCGTCCGCGACACGCTCTCCCTGCTCGACCAGCTGATGGCCGGCTCCGAGGCCGAGACCGTCGAGTACGAGCGGGCCGTCGCCCTCCTCGGCTACACCCACGGCGCCCTGCTCGACGAGGTGGTCGACGCGCTCGCCGAGCACGACTCCGCCGAGGCGTTCGGAGCGGTCGACCGCGTCATCCAGACGGGGCAGGACCCGCGCCGCTTCGTCGAGGACCTGCTCGAGAAGCTCCGCGACCTGATCGTCGTCGCCGCGACCGGGGGAGCGGCCTCGGCCGTCCTCCGCGGCGTCTCGCAGGACGAGCTCGACCGCATGGCCGGCCAGTCGCGCGCGCTCGGCCTGGCCGAGCTCTCCCGCATCGCCGACGTGGTCAACGAGGCCCTCACCGAGATGACCGGTGCGACCTCGCCGCGCCTGCACCTCGAGCTGATGATCGCCCGCACCCTGGTGCACGGCACCGGCGCCGGCATCGCGCCCACTGCTGCCCAGGAGGAGCGCCCGCGGCACGTGGCCCCGCCGCGCGAGACCGCGGCGCCCGCTCCGCGGTCGTCCGAGGCGTCGCGCGCGTCCGAGCCGTCCCGTGCGCCCGAGCCCCACCACGCCTCGCACGCCGCCGCTCCCGGCTCGGTGCCCGAGTCCATCGCGGCCGCTCCGCGCACCGAGGCGCCGGTGACGGCGTCCGAACCGGTCGCTGCGCCGCCGGTGAAGGGGCCCGACGAGACGGCGGCCGCGCCGGAGGCGGACGAGTCCGCGCCGGCCGAGTCAGGACGCCCCCGCGCGACGACCGCCGCGGCGGCTCGTCCGGAGCCGGACGAGCAGGAGCCGTCGGATCAGGCCGCTGCGTCCCCTGAGGCGGCCCCAGCCTCGACGCCCGCTGCCTCCGCACCCGCTGCGACCGCGGGCGACGCACCCGGCGACGGCGCGGTCACCCTCCAGCGGATGAAGGACACCTGGCCCGAGATCCTCGAGGTCGTGCAGAAGGCGAAGATGACCGCCTGGCTGGTGGCCTACACCGCCCAGGTGCGCGCCCTCAAGGACGACGTGCTGACCCTCTCGTTCCCGAGCCAGAACGACGTCGAGTCGTTCAAGATGCCGGGAACCGCTGGGCAGCCCGGAGTCAGCGAGTACCTGCGTCAGGCGATCCAGCAGGTCCTCGGCCTGCGGGTGAAGTACATCGCCCGCGTCGAGCCGCGCGCCGCCGCCCCCGAGGCCGAGCGCGCCGCCGTCGAGGCGACCGCCGCGCCCGCTCCGGCTGCGTCGATCCCGGCCGCGACCGGCTCCGACGGCTGGGCCACGGTGGCCATCCCCGCCGATCCGACCCCTGCGGCCGAGGCGGCTGCTCCCTCCGCTCCGGTCGAGGCCCCCGCCGCGGCCGCCGAGCCGGTGCGCGCCGCTCCCGTCGCCGCCGCTGAAGCCGCTCCCGCCGGCGACGAGCCCCCGTTCGACGAGGAGCCGCCGGAGGAGGACATGCCGCCGGTCGAGCCGCCGATGCCCGACTCCTGGGCGACCGTCGCACCTCCCGGCGAGCCCGCCGCCGCGCCCGAGCCCGCCGCCCCGTCGCGGCCCGCCCCCGTCGCGGAGCGTCCGGCTCCCGCCGCGCGCCCGGTCACCCGCACGACCCGCTCGGCGACCGCCGACGGCCGTCAGCGCTACGGCGAGGCGGTCGTCCGCGAGATCCTCGGCGCCCAGTTCATCGAGGAGCAGCCCCACACGCCGCGCGGCCCCCGCGTGACCGGCGCGTGAGACCCCGCCGCCCCTCCGCCACGTTCCCGCAGATGTCGCAGAAGTGCACGCGGCCGCGCAGCTCGAGCAGGATCTCGGCGAGCCGGGTGACGTCGAAGGTCTCGGTCTGC
>NZ_PSUC01000086.1:0-16238 GCF_002931635.1 Rathayibacter sp. AY2B7
GGAGCGAGTGGGCGCGGGCGGGCGCCTGCCGGGGGGGTGCTGACCTGGCGGGCGGGTGCCGGCCGTGCGTCAGCCCGCCGAGCGGAGGTCCCCGGTCGGTCCCCACACGACTCCCGCGCCGCCCGCATCGCCCTGGTAGTCCTCCGGCGCGACGGTCATCCCGCTCGCGATGAAGTCCGCCGTCGCCGCGCAGTCCGTGACGACCACGTCGCCGTCCGAGCGCGCGAGACCGTAGAGGCAGACGGACTCGTCGGCGAGCTCGGCGGCCGAGAAGGAGTCGAGGCTGAGAGTGGCGAAGTAGTCGACTCCGGCGATGCTGCCCAGGTAGCGCGTCGGGCCCCAGTGGAAGACGCGGAGGCTCGCGAGGGTCGAGAGCGGGCGCGTGGCGACGTCGTCGGGGACCGCCCAGGGCCGGGTGAAGACCTCGAGCGAGGGGCGCGGGGCGAGCGCGACGGAGGCGGCGGTGCCGAGGGCGGCGATCCCGAGCACGGCGGCGAGCGCGGCGACGAGGCCGAGGCGGCGACGCCGGGCGGGGGCAGCGGCGGTGTCTCCGGGCTCCTCGCCCCCGGTCGTGTCGTCGAGGCCGGCTCCGTCGGTCCCGGTCGCCGTGGCGGAACCGCTCCCGTCGGGCGCGACCGAGGAGCCCCCGCGCGACTCCAGTCCCGCGACCGCGGCGTCGAGCGCCTCCTCCTGCTCGCGGAGTCGCGCGCGGAGCAGCGCCAGCTCCCCCAGCGCCGCGGGATCCGCCTCCGCGCTGAACGCCCGGCGCTCGAGCGCGGCTCCTCGCCGGCGCTCCTCCTGAGACGCCCCGTCGCGGCGCCTCTGCAGGGCGGTCCGGCCGCGCCCGGGACCGCCGAGGGCGGCGTCGAGCGGCGCCTCCTCGGACGGCTCGAGCGCGTCGAGCAGCGCGGCCGCGCGCGCGGGCGTGACGCGGACGCCGATTGAGGCCGGCACGTCAGCCCCGGTCGCGGACGGCGCGCGCCAGCGACTCGAGGCGCTCCCGGTACTCCGGCCACCACTCCTCGGGCACGGGCGGCAGGTTGTCGCCGGGCGTGCGGAGCCCGACCCGCCCGTCGATCAGCTCGCGGACGATGTCGGCGTGACCCGCGTGCCGGTGCGTCTCCGCGGTGATGTGGACCAGGATCCGGTGCAGCGTCACGTCGGGGTTCGTCCACCAGGGGACCTGCCCAGGAGCGTCGAGCGGGAGGGC
Organism: Rathayibacter sp. AY2B7; assembly: GCF_002931635.1. Lineage (NCBI taxonomy): Bacteria > Bacillati > Actinomycetota > Actinomycetes > Micrococcales > Microbacteriaceae > Rathayibacter > Rathayibacter sp. AY2B7. The sequence goes on from NZ_PSUC01000086.1 coordinate 1,211, forward strand.
CGCGACCGTCGCGTCGGAGTGGGCCCACACGCGGCGGTACAGCGCGATCACGTCGGCGAGGGACTCGTCCGCGGTCGCCCACATGTCCGAGTTCGGCTCCGACTCGTCCTCCATCCAGGGCATCGGCTCGGGGAACGGCCGGCCGAACACGGCGCCGAGGTAGCCCGCCTCGGTGCCCGCCACGTGCTTCACCAGGCCCAGCAGGTTCGTGCCCGTCGCGACGAGCGGCCGCCGCACGTCGTACTCGTCGAGTCCGTCGAGCTTCTGCAGCAGGGCGTCGCGCCCTTCCTGCAGGTAGCGGAGGAGGGTCTGCTTCGCGTCGTCGCTCATCCCCCCAGCCTGCCGCGCCCGCCGGAGCCGCGCCAGAGCGGTACCCCGACCGCGCCCGCGCCCTGCCGACGCCGTGACAGGTTCACCATGCAGGACGGATCTCCTCGCGAGCACCAGGATCCGCGGATCCACGGGCGGCTGGAGCGATCCGTCCTGAGTTCTGAACACGATCAGGCCCTCCGATCCACTGGCCGCCTGAGCGATCCGTCCTGAGTCCTCGACGGACTCGAGCCTGAACGGCCGCTGCCGCCCGCCGAACCCGACGTTGGATGCGAACCCCCGCTCGGACCGCGCCGGGGCCGCGCCGTGTTCACAACGTAGGAAGGATCGCCCCGCGGGCACCGGGATCCGCGGATCCACGGCCCGCCGAAGCAATCCTTCCTACGTTACGAACGGGATCAGGCCGGAACACCGGCTCCGCACGCTGAGCCCGTCGCTCGGAGCAGGGCCGGGACTGCGCCCAGGAGTGGTCGACGTCGGGCCGGGGCCCGGCCGGGGGGCCGGGCCGTGACGAGGCGGAGACGAGGCCGTGGCGTGTTCACACTGCAGGAGGAATCGCCCCACGGGCACCCGGATCCGCGGATCCACGTGCCAGCGGAGCGATCGTCCTGAGTCCTGAACGGAATGAGCCGGAACGCCCGCTCCCGCCCGCCGAACCCGTCGCCGGAGCAATGCCGGAGCCGCGCTCGGACCGCGCCCGGGCCGGGACGGGGCGCACCGGAGCCCCGGCCTGTCCACAACAGAGGAAGGATCGCGCCGCGGGCACCCGGATCCGCGGGTCCACGGGCCGCCGGAGCGATCCTTTCAGCGTTGTCCACGGGGTCAGGCCGGGACGCCCGCTCCCGCCCGCTGGACCCGCGTGCCGACGAGGCGCTGCGAGGAGGCGTCGACAGCGGCGGCCGCGCCGACCAGCTCGAGCGCCGCCTCCGTCTCGCGGGTCGCGCAGTCCGGGCCCACCCACAGCTCGACGCGGCCGGGCTCGACGATCCGCACGCCCTCGCGTCCGGTGAAGGCCAGGCGCGCGGCCGGGACCTCGAAGCGGACCTCCGCCTCCTCGCCGGGCTCGAGCGCGACCCGCGCGTAGCCGAGCAGCTGCGCCACCGGCCGGGTCACGCTCGCGAACACGTCGCGGGCGTACAGCTGCACCAGGTCGGTGCCCGCCCGCTCGCCCGTGTTGCGGACACGCACGGCTGCCGTGAAGGATCCGTCCGTCGGGGCGGACTCCTCGACCGCCAGCTCCGTCCGGGCGAAGGTCGTGTACGAGAGGCCGTGGCCGAACGGCCGCACCGGCGTGCTGTCGGCGGAGGTCACGTCCGACGGCCCGCCGAGGATCGGGTGCAGGTACGAGAACGGCTGCGCCCCGGCCGAGCGCGGCAGCGAGACCGGCAGGTGGCCGGAGGGGTCGACCCGTCCCGAGACGACGCCCGCGATCGCGCCGGCGCCCTCCTCCCCCGGGAAGAACGCCTGCAGCACGGCGGCGGGAGCCGACGGCCCGTCGAGCGCCCAGCCCACGGCGTAGGGGCGGCCGGTCAGCAGCACGAGCACGACCGGGGTCCCCGTCGCCACGACGGCCTCGACCAGCTCGCGCTGGCGGCCCGGGAGCTCGAGGCTCTCGACGTCGTTGCCCTCGCCGACCGTGCCGCGGCCGAACAGGCCCGCCCGGTCGCCGACGACCACGATCGCCACGTCGGAGTCGGCGGCCGCCCGGACCGCCTCGGCGATCCCGGAGTCGTCGTCCCCCTCGACCGAGCAGCCCTCGGCGAGCAGCAGCTCGGCCGAGCCGAACTCGTCGGCCAGCGCGTCGGCGACCGTCGGGATCTCGAAGCCCAGCGGCACGCCCGGGTGGTGCGCCAGCACGTGGTTGGCGAAGGAGTAGCAGCCCATGAGCGCGGGCGCGCTGTCGGCGTTGGGGCCGATCAGCGCGAGGCGGCGCGGCGCAGCGAGCGGCAGGACGCCGTCGTTGGCGAGCAGCACCACCGACTCCTCGGCCAGGCGGCGGGCGATGTCGCGGTGGGCCGGCGAGTCGAGGTCGATCGACTCGGGGGCGTCGTCGAAGCGCGCGTCGAGCAGGCCGAGCCGCTCCTTCTGCGCGAGCACCCGCAGCACGGCCCGGTCGACGAGCGCCTCGTCGGCCTCCCCGGCCCGGATGCGCGCGGCCAGCGGAGCGAGGAACGCGTCGCCCGTGGGCAGCTCCACGTCGATCCCCGCGGCGAGCGCCAGCTCGGCCGCCTCGCCCAGGTCGGCGGCGACCGCGTGCATGAGGTGGAGGAACGCGACCGAGAAGTAGTCGGCGACGACCACGCCGTCGAAGCCCCAGCGCTCGCGCAGCACGCCCGTGAGGTAGGCGGGCGTCGCTCCGACCGGGTCCCCGTCGATCTCGGCGTAGGAGTTCATCACCGAGCGGGCGCCCCCGTCGCGGATCGCCATCTCGAACGGCGGCAGCAGCACGTCCGCGATCTCGCGCGGTCCGGCGTGCACCGGCGCGTGGTTGCGGCCGCCGCGGGAGGCGGAGTAGCCGATGAAGTGCTTCAGCGTCGCGTCGACGCCGGTGGACTGCAGCCCCTGCACGTACGCGGTGCCGATCGTGCCGACGACGTACGGGTCCTCGGCGATGCACTCGTCGACCCGGCCCCAGCGGGGGTCGCGGATCACGTCGAGCACGGGCGCCAGGCCCTGGTGGATCCCGAGCTCGCGCATCGAGCCGCCGATCACGGCGCCGAGCTCGGCCACGAGCTCCGGGTCGAAGGAGGCGCCCCAGGCGAGAGGAGTCGGGAACGTCGCGGCCTGCCAGGCGGCGAGCCCCGTCAGGCACTCCTCGTGGACGATCGCCGGGATGCCCAGCCGCGTCTCCTCGACCAGCCGGCGCTGCTCCGCCCACAGCCACCGGGCGCGCTCGAGCGGATCGACGGGGCGCGTGCCGTAGACGCGGGTCAGCTGGCCGATCCCCTCACGGGTCGCCTCGGCGTACCCGGTCGCGGTGGCCATCTCGCCGGCGAGCGGGGCGACGACCTCGCCGCCCTGGTCGACCCAGTAGCCGACCAGCTGGGAGAGCTTCTCCTCCAGCGTCATCCGGCCCAGCAGCTCGGTGGTGCGGGCGGACGGGGCCTGGGGGTCCTCTGGTGCGTGCGGTGCGGTCACGGTGCGACCCTCTCTGCGGGTGGGGCGACGGGTGCGGACGGAACGGGGGACGCGGCGGACGGGCGGAGCGATCCGCTCATCCCTTCACCGCCCCCGTCAGCCCGCCGACGATGCGGCGCTCGAAGACGCTGAAGAAGATCAGCGCCGGGATCATCGACAGCGACACGAAGGCCAGCACCTTCGCCGTGTCGACCGAGTACTGCGACGAGAACGCCTGGACTCCGAGCGGGAGCGTGAAGGTGGACTCGTTGTTGAGGATGAACAGGGGCAGCAGGTAGCTGTTCCAGCTCGCGATGAACGCGAGGATCCCCGTGGTGATCACGCCGGGCATCGCCAGGCGCACGACCATGCGGAAGAAGAAGCCGATCCGGCTGCAGCCGTCGATGAAGGCCGCCTCCTGGATCTCGTCCGGGATCGCGCGGAGGAACGGCACCAGGATGATGATCGTCGTCGGCAGGCCGAACGCGATCTGCGGCAGCACCACTCCGGCGAGGGAGTTCATCAGGCCGAGGCTCTTGATCACCAGGTAGAGGGGAGTGATCGCCACGGTCATCGGGAACATCAGGCCGGCGGCGAAGAGCGCGTAGAACACGCCGCGTCCGGTGAAGTCGTAGCGGGCCAGGACGTAGCTCGCCATCAGGCCGAGCACGACCACGCCGAGCGTCGTCGCGAGGCCGGCGATGGTGGAGTTGCCGACCTCCTGCCAGAAGACGCCGCCGGTGATCACGTCGAGGTAGTTCTGCACGTTCCACGGCGAGGGCAGGCCCGCCGGGTCGGTGGTGATCTGCGCGTTCGTGCGGAAGCCGCCGAGGATGATGTACGCCACCGGGGCGAGCATCAGCGCGATCACGACGATCGCCACGACGTAGGCGATCGTGGTGCCGCGGCCCAGGGGCTGCCGGCGCCGCTTCACCGCGAGAGGCCGAGGGGTCTCCGGAGTGATCGGCGGGGCCGTCATCGTCGTGCCGGTCATCGCTTGTCTCCCGTCAGTGCGCCCGCCGTGTCGCGCCGGAGCACGAAGCGCTGGTAGAGCAGCGCCACCACGAGCGAGATCAGGAACAGGACCACCGCGACGGCGTTCCCGTACCCGTAGTTGCCGGCGTTGCGGCCGTTGGTGACCAGGTAGATCGCCATGGTCGAGGTGCCCGCGGTCGAGGACACGTACTGGCCCCAGATGATGTAGACGAGGTCGAACAGCTGCAGTGCGCCGATGATCGACAGGAACGCCCAGATCCGCAGGGTCGGCGCGAGCAGGGGCAGGGTGATCCGCCGCTGCACCTGCCAGTAGGAGGCGCCGTCGATGGCCGCGGCCTCGGACAGCTCCTCGGGGATGCCCTGCAGTCCCGCGAGGAAGAGGATCACGGCGAAGCCGATGTACTTCCACGTGATGATCAGCATCAGCGTCCAGATCGCGATCGCCGGATCCGAGAGCCAGTCCTGCTTCAGCGCGCCGAGGCCGACCTTCTCGAGCAGGCCGTTGACCGCGCCGCTGGTCTGGAGCATCAGGCTCCAGCCGGTGCCGACGACGACCTCCGAGATCACGTACGGCACGAAGATCAGGACGCGGATGATCGACTGCCCGCGCAGCTTGCGGTTCAGCAGCAGCGCCAGGAGGATCGCGACCGGCCCCTGGAGCACGAGCGAGAGCACCACGATGATGCCGTTGTGCGCGAGGGCGTCGTGGAAGGTGGGGTCCTGCAGGATCGTCAGGTAGTTGCGGAAGCCGACGAAGTCCGTCGGCACTCCGTAGCCCTGCCAGCTGAAGAAGCCGTAGTAGGCCGCCATCACGACCGGGAAGATCACGAAGGCGAGGAAGACGATCAGCGCCGGGCCGACCAGGAGCGCGATCTCGAAGCGCCCCGCCCAGCCGACGCTGCGGCGGCGCCGGCGCACCGGAGGCGTCGAGGTGACGCCTCCGGTGCGCGCGGTCCCGCGGGGCTCATCCACTCCGAGGAGCGGGCTCTCGCGGAGTGCCATGGTGGCTAGGCCTTCGCCGCGGCGGCGTTGACGGCCTCGACCAGCTGCTCGGGGTCGCTCTTGCCGGCCAGCAGGTCGACGACTCCGACGTTCAGCGCGTTGCCGACGTTGAGGCCGTAGACGGTGTCGAGCCACTGCGAGACGTACGGGGCCGAGTTGTAGGCATCGAGGATCTGCTGCAGGTACGGCTCGGTGACCGCCTCCTGCGCCACGGTGTTCACCGGGGGCGCATTGAAGGCCGCGTAGTACTCCTTCTGCACGTCGGAGGTGGCCAGGTAGTTGAGGAAGTCGACGCACTCGTCGGGAGCGCCCGCGGAGCAGGAGTAGCCGTCGACGCCGCCCATGATCGCGCCGGCCTCGCCGTCGCCGCCGTCGATCTCGGGGAAGGGGAACCAGCCCAGGTCGGGCAGCGGCTTCTCGTCGGGGGTGAGGGAGGCGATCACGCCCGGGTCCCACGCGCCCATGAGCTCCATCGACGCCTGGTGGTTGGCGAGGAGTCCGGCCGAGCTGCCCGCGCCCTGCTGGGCGGCGGTGGTGAGGAAGCCCTCGTTGAACGGCTCGGTGGCCGAGAAGTCCTGCAGGTCCTCGCCCGCGCGGACCCAGCAGTCGTCCGAGAAGTCCTTGGTGTCGGCCGCCTCGGCCATGGTGTCGGCGCTGCACTCGCGGAGCGCGAAGAAGTAGTACCAGTGCGCGGCGGGCCAGGCGTCCTTCGCGCCGAGCGCGACGGCCTGGGCTCCGCTGCCCTTGATCTTGGTGATCGCGGAGTCGAGCTCATCGATGGTCTTCGGGGTCTCGGTGACGCCCGCCGCCGTGAAGACGTCCTGGCTGTAGAACAGGCCGCCCGGGAGGACGGCGACCGGCATCGCCCAGACCTTGTCGTCGAGCGTGTTCGCCGAGAACGAGCCCTCGGGGATCTCGCTGCGCGCCTGGTCCGAGATGCCGTCGGTGAGGTCCTTCAGCTGTCCGCCCGCGACCATGGCGGCGAGCTTGCCGCCTCCGCGCTGGAGGAAGACGTCGGGGGCGTCGCCCGAGTTGAGCGCCGTCTGGAGCTTGCCGTCGAGGTCCTCGTTCTGGATGGCCTGCGACTCGATGGTCACTCCGGGGTTCGCGGCCTCGAAGTCCGCGATCGTCTTGTCCCAGAACTCCTGGCCGGGGCCCGTGGTCGAGTTCTGCCAGAGGGTCATCGCGACGGTGCCGTCGCTCGATCCCGAGTCCTGGGCCGAGCAGCCGGTGAGGGCCGCGACCGTGCCGAGCAGGGCTGCTGTCGCCACTGCGATCTTCCTGAACTTCATCGTCCAACCGTTCTCTTCATCGAGGGCGCCGCCTGGTGCACCGGCGCCGTGGGGGTTCCCGCCTTCGCGGGTGGAGTCAGTGTCCGCAGTGCTTGCGAAAGTGGTCAAACGTTTTCGAAATGGTTTTCGAAGCACGGGTTACAGTCGGCCACATGACCACCCGACCGACCATCCACGACGTCGCCGCTGCCGCCGGCGTCTCGGTGGCGACGGTGTCCAAGGCCGTGAACGGCCGGTACGGGATCGCACCCGCCACCGCCACCCGCGTGCTCGAGGTCGTGCGCGAGCTCGGCTACGAGTCGAGCCTCGTCGCGAGCAGCATGCGCTCCCGGCGCACCGGCGTGATCGGCGTGCTGGTCGCGGGGTTCGAGCCGTTCAGCGCGGAGATCCTGAAGGGCGTGGGGTCGGTGCTGAAGGAGTCGCGGTTCGACCTGCTCGCCTACTCCGGCTCCCACGAGGGCGAGCAGGAGGGCTGGGAGCGGCGCTCGCTCAGCCGGCTCAGCGGCACCCTCATCGACGGGGCGATCATGGTCACGCCGAGCGTGGTGAGCGCACCCTCCGACATCCCGCTCGTCGCCGTGGACCCGCACACCGGCCGCGCCGACCTGCCGACCGTCGAGTCCGACAACTTCGGCGGCGCCCTGCTCGCCACCCGCCACCTGATCGCGCTCGGGCACCGCCGCATCGGCTTCGTCGCGGGCCGTGGCGATCTCCGCTCGGCTCGGCTGCGCGAGGCCGGCTACCGGGCGGCGCTGGCGGAGGCCGGCATCGCCTTCGACGAGCGCCTGCTGCGGGTGGGCAACTACCACCGCGACACCGCCCGGCGGCCCGCCTCCTCGCTCCTGTCGCTGCCCGACCGCCCGACCGCGGTCTTCGCCGCCAACGACGTCTCGGCGCTGGCGATCATCGAGACCGCCGCGCACCTGGGCCTCGCCGTGCCCCACGACCTGTCGGTGATCGGCTTCGACGACGTGCCCGAGGCCGCTCGCTTCGATCCGCCGCTGACCACCGTCCGCCAGCCGATGCAGACGCTCGGAGCGACCGCCGCCGAGATGCTGATCGCGCTGATGGCCGGGCGCGAGCCGCGCTCGCTGCACGTGCAGCTGCCGACGCAGCTCGTCCGCCGCGCGACGACGGGACCGCCGGCATGAGCGGCGACGGGACCGCCGGCACGGGCGACGAGCTGGAGGACGACGGCCCGACCGCCGTGCACGCCGCCCTCTTCGACGCGCTGGAGCTGGTGGACCTGCCCGCGCTCGAGGCGCTGCTCGACGAGCGCTTCGTGATCGAGCACCCGACCGGCCTGGTGCAGTCGCGGGAGGAGTGGCTCGCCGACATCGACGAGGCGCGCAAGGAGTACCACGAGATCGACCACGTCGAGAGCGCCCTCTCGGGCGGCGCCGCGCACCCGGTGCTCACCTCCCGCACCATCACCGAGGCGACCATCGGCCGCCTGCACGCGACCTGGCGGCTCCAGCTGACGAGCCGCCTCGTCCGCCGCGACGAGGGGTGGGTGATCACGCGGACCGTGGTGACGAGCTGGTGAGGCGGACGGACCGGCGCGTCCGCGGCCGGCCGCGGGCGCGGCGGGCAGGATCGACACCGTGCTCCTCCAGGTCGTGACCCGCTCCGCCCGCCCGGCCGCCGAGATGTTCGACCGGGCGCGCGACATCGACCTGCACATGCGCTCGCAGGCCGGCGCTCGCGAGCGCGCGGTCTCCGGGACGACCACCGGGCTGATCGGGCTCGGCGAGCACGTGACCTGGAGCGCCCGGCACTTCGGCGTCCCGCTCCGGCTGACCAGCGCCGTCACCGCGCTCGACGCCCCGCACTCCTTCGTCGACGAGCAGACCCGCGGGCCCTTCGCGACCTTCCGGCACGAGCACCGCTTCGAGTCCGACGGCTCCGGCTCCGTGATGATCGACCGGCTCGAGTACTCCGCCCCGCTCGGCGTCCTCGGGCGGATCGCGGAGCGGCTGGTGCTCGACCGGCACCTGCGTCGGCTGCTGGAGGAGCGCGGCGCGTTCCTCGCCGGAGGCGACCGGTGAGGCTCCTGATCCGGACCCTGCTGACGCTCGTCGCCGTCGCCGGGGTCCTCTCGCTCGCGACGACCTCGGTCCTGTTCGCGCTGTCCTCCCTCGACACCGGCCGGGACCCCGGCGAGCTGCTCCTCCCGCTGGCCCGAGCGCTTCTGGCGACCGCCGTGACGGCGGCCGTCGGCGGGCTCCCCTACTCCGCGGGACGGGGTCGCGCGCCCTGGCCGGTCCTCTGGTCGGCCTCCACGGTCTGCATCCTCGCGATCGCCTGGATCGTGGTCTCGATCGCGGCGTGGACCGACGCGGGCGACGGGACGGACGCCGTCGTCGCGCTGCTGACCGTGGTGCCCGCCGCCTGCTGCTCGATCGCCGCGGTGCCGGTGACCGAGCTCGTCCTCCGGGTGGGAACGCGCAGGATCGGCGCCCGCTAGCGGATCCGCTCTCGCCGCTTGACGGTGACGCTGCGTCAACCCGTACCGTCGCTTCCATCGCCGCCGGAGTCCCCGGCGACGGGGAGACGGAGCGCGCTGTGGAGCAGGAGTGGACCGTGCACGAGGTGGCGCGGCTGGCCGGCACGACCAGCCGGACGCTGCGGCACTACGGGGCCGAGGGGCTGCTGCCGCCGAGCCGGGTGGGAGCGAACGGGTACCGCTACTACGACGCCGCCGCGCTCGTGACGCTGCAGCGGATCCTGCTGCTGCGCGACCTCGGCCTCGGGCTGCCCGAGATCGGGCGGATCCTGCGGCGCGACACGGAGCCGGTGCTCGCTCTCGAGCGGCACCTCGACGTGCTCCAGGAGGAGCGCCGGCGGATCGACCGCCGCATCCGGGCGGTCGCCGGGACGATCACGACGATGAGAGAGGGGAACGGGCCGATGGCCGAGGAGATGTTCGACGGGTTCGACCACGCGGAGCACCGCGAGGAGGTGGAGCGCCGCTGGGGTGCCCCGGCGTACGCCGTCGGCGACCGCTGGTGGCGCTCGATGAGCGCGGAGGACCGCGAGCGGTGGCAGCGGAGGCAGGCGGACCTCGCCGGCGCGTGGACCGCCGCGGCGGCGAGCGGAGCGGATCCGACGGGGGACGCGGCACTCGCGCTCGCCGAGCGGCACCGGGCCTGGCTCGCGGAGGTGCCGGGGACGCCCCGCGACGCGTCCGGACGGCCGAGCGACGAGTACCTGCTCGGACTCGGCGAGATGTACGCCGCCGACGAGCGGTTCTCGGCGCACTACGGCGGAGTCGCCGGCGCCCGGTTCGTCCGCGATGCGCTGCGGGCACTGGTCGGGCGGCGGGCCTGAGCGGCGGGTCGGGAGGACGGTATCCGCTGGAGCGGACCACGGGTCCCGCGCCCCGACGCCTCCCTCAGGGAATCCCCCTCGATGCAAGCCGTTGAACGCCCCTGCGCCCCCGGGGCACTGTGGTCGCGGAGCCGGTGCCGCGCTCCCGCGAGAGGGAGCGATGGACGACGACACTCTGCTGGGCATCCTGCTGCGCGGGCGGCCGATGACGCTCGACGACGCGGCTCTCGCGACGCACCTCGACCCGTCGGACCTCCGCGCGGCCGTGCAGAGGCTCCGCGACCGCGGGCTCATCGGAGGCGCGGACGACGTCCTCGCCTACCCGCCGCCCGCGGACTGGGCGAACGAGGCCGTCGCGGTGCACACCCGCCGGGTTCGCGACGCGGCCGTGAGCGCGGTCGCCGACATCGAGCGGATCCTCGAGGACCTGCCCGCCGTGCTGCGGGCGTGGTCAGCGGGAGAGACGGCCACCGAGCGGGTGCCCACCGTGCTGCGCCACGGACCGCACACCGCCGAGGACCTGCTCTGGGAGATCTCGGGGAAGCCGTCGAGCACCCTCGTCGCCGTGTTCACCAGCATCGACCGGCTCATGAACTCCTCGCCCGAGCGGGCCCGGCGCTTCAGCGACTCGCTGCGGGAGCTCCGATAATCGAAGTTATGTCAGTTTGTTCGCACACACTCCGCTCGACGGGCTCCGAGGTGTGGTTGCACACGAGCCTCGGAACCCGCCGGAGTCCCGCCGGCTAGGCGCCGGGTGCGAGGCCGAGCTGCGTGAGGATGCCGAGCTCGTCGCTGCTTCCCCAGCGCTCGGCGAGCTTGCCGTCGACGAAGGTGCTGATCTGCATGCCGCGGATCTTCACGGACTTGCCCGTCGGCGCGTGGCCCTGGAACACACCGGTCTGCGTGCCGGTCAGTGTGTAGGCGAACGCGACGCTGTCGTCGTCCGCGACGAGCTTCTCGACCTCGAGTGCCATGTCGGGGAACGCGGTCCGCAGGTCGCCGAAGAACGCGGCGTATCCCTCCGGGCCGGGTGCCTGGCCGGGCGCCGGGTCGTGATCGACCGAGTCGGGCGCGACGAGTGCGTCGAACGCGGCGAAGTCGCCGGCGTTGACCGCCTCGCCGAAGGCCTGCTGGGAGGCGATGTTCTGCTCGCGAGTCATGTGCTGTCACCTGTTCTGCACCGGTCCGGTGCCTCGAGGAGTGGTGCGGGTCGTCAGCGACGGTACGCAAGCCCGTCGAGGGCGGTAAAGGGCTTGCGCGCTCCCCCGGGCGCTTCCCAATGCCGCTTCTCATAAGCGAGATTATGTCAGTTTAGGCGCCGCGCACCTGGAGAGGCATGGCAGTTTGCAGTCGCTGCTGCCGCCGTCGCCTACGCTGACGCCTCCCCGGCGTCCCGTCGGTGCTGGCGGGGTGTGACGCCCTTCTCGGCCAGGAACTGCCGGTTGAAGTTCGAGAGGTTGGTGTAGCCGACCTCGTAGCAGACCGCCGCGATGGACAGCGTCGTCGTCGTGAGGAGGCGCCCTGCGTGGGCGATGCGGAGCTTGCGGATGAGCTCGCTGAAGTTCTGGCCGGTGGCCTTCTTGAAGTACTTCGAGAACGTCGCCTCGTGCATGCCGACGAGGTCCGCTGCTTCGCCGACGCTGACCTGGCCGGCGTGGCCGGCGAAGGCGTACTCGAGGACGATGTCGACGATCGCGGCCGCGCGGTCGTCGAGCTGCGGCATGAAGAACTCCGTCGCCAGCGGGGTGCGGTCGCCGGCGGGTGAGCGAGCGAGCAGCGTGAGGAGCTCGAGGAGGAGCGTCAGCCGCTCGAGTCCGGTCGTGAGCCCGATCCGATTGATGATCGGTGCAGCGACCTCGGCGGTCGCGGGGGCGAACTCGATGCCGCGGGCGCTCTCGGCGAGGAGGGGCCTGATCTCCCGCGCCTCCGGCATGAGCTCGATCCATTTCGCGATCCACGTCGGGTCGATCTGGATCACGGCGTCGCGGTTGACGATCACCTCGTCGGGGGCGAGATCGCTGACCCAGTCGTGCGGCAGACCCGAACCGACGATCGAGACGTGGCCGGCAGAGAAGGTGCCGACGTGGTCGCCGACGATGAACCGCCCGGTCCCCCGCCGGATGAGGTGGATCTCGTACTCGGGGTGGTAGTTCCAGCGTGCCGCGGGCGTGGGGTAGTCGTGCTCGATCCAACGCACGGAGTGGTTCTCGTCGAGCGTGATGACCTCGCGGGCCGCGCGCATGCCGGTGAGACGTTCCGCGAGCATCGTCGCGTGATCGTCGTCTCTGACGGTAGCCACGAACGCAACCGTACAGATTTGCATCAGTTCTGGCCAGGGAGCGAGCTAGAACGCGTCGACGGCTCGATTCACACTCTTCTCCAGGCAGCACGGCTCCCGTCAGGGAAATCAGCTCGGATGCCGGCCGGCTCACCACGACGGTGCGTCGATGCTCGAAGAACGAAGGAGTCCTTTGATGATCACCCGAGGCAGGCGTATCGCCTCCGCCATCGCCGGGACCACGGTCCTCGCGTTCGCTCTCACCGCCTGCGGCGGTGCCGGAGGCGACACCGCTTCCTCCGGTGGCGGCAACGAGGTCAACGTCCTCATGGTCAACAACCCGCAGATGACCGACCTGCAGAAGCTCACCGCCGACAACTTCACCAAGGAGACCGGCATCAAGGTGAACTACACCGTTCTCCCTGAGAACGATGTCCGCGCGAAGATCGCGCAAGAGTTCTCGGCCCAGGCCGGTCAGTACGACGTCGCCAGCATCAGCAACTACGAGGTGCCGACGTTCGCGAAGAACGGCTGGCTGACCCCGCTGGACGACACCGTCGCCGCCAGCGCCGACTTCGACCAGGCCGACGTGCTCGAGCCGATCACGAAGTCCCTCACCGCCGAGGACGGCAGCCTCTACGCCGAGCCGTACTACGGTGAGTCGTCGTTCCTGATGTACCGCACCGACGTCTTCGAGAAGGCCGGCGTCACGATGCCCGACAACCCCACCTGGCAGGAGGTCGCCGACCTCGCCGCGAAGGTCGACGGCGTCGAGCCCGGCATGAAGGGCATCTGCCTCCGCGGCCAGCCCGGCTGGGGCCAGGTCTACGCCCCGCTCACCACCGTGGTGAACACCTTCGGCGGGACCTGGTTCGACGAGGACTGGACCGCGCAGGCCGACAGCCCCGAGTTCACCGAGGCCGTTCAGTTCTACGTCGACCTCGTGCAGCAGCACGGTGAGAGCGGCGCCTCGCAGGCCGGCTACACGGAGTGCCTCAACAACCTGCAGCAGGGCAAGGTCGCGATGTGGTACGACTCCACCGCCGCCGCCGGCTCGCTGGAGGCCGACGACTCGCCCGTGAAGGGCAAGCTCGGCTACGTCGCCGCGCCGGTCGTGGAGACCGAGAGCTCGGGCTGGCTGTACTCGTGGGCCTGGGGCATCCAGAAGGCCGCCAAGAACCAGGACGCCGCCGCGAAGTTCATCGAGTGGGCCTCGAGCAAGGAGTACGAGCAGCTCGTCGGTGAGCAGATCGGCTGGTCCAGCGTCCCCGCCGGCAAGCGCACCTCGACCTACGACAACGCCGACTACCAGGCGTCCGCCGGTGCGTTCTACGAGCAGACCCGCGACGCGATCCAGAGCGCGACTCCCGACAACCCGGGTGTCCAGCCGCGTCCCGCGCCCGGCATCCAGTTCGTCGCGATCCCCGAGTTCGCCGACATGGCCACTCAGGCGTCGCAGTCCATCAGCTCGGCGATCGCCGGGCAGACCTCGGTCGAGGACGCCGTCGCCGACGGCCAGGCCCTCGCGGAGAAGGTCGCCGCGAAGTACCAGAAGTGATCTGACCCTCGGGTGGCGGCCGCTACCGGCGGCCGCCGCCCTCCCCCGCACACTTCCTCCAGCGAGACAAGGACGTCACGATGACCATGACCGAACCGCGCTCCGACGCGCCGACTGCGACCGGATCCGCTCATCCGTTCCGCCGCAGGCCTCAGAAGGACCGCGCGACGACGCTCGCGCGAGCCGGCGACTGGGCCCGCCGCGCTCCCCTGCTCCCCGCTCTGATCTTCGTGATCGCGGTGACCCAGGTGCCGTTCCTCATCACGATCATCGTGTCCCTGTTCAACTGGGAGGCGCTCTACCCGAACGACATCGGGTTCGCCTGGCTCTCGAACTACATCACCGTCTTCTCCGACGAGGCCCTCCGCGGAGCGGTGGTCACCACGATCCTGCTGACCGTGACCGTCGTGCTCGTCAGCCTCCTCTTCGGCCTCGGCATCGCGCTGCTGCTCGACCGCACCTTCTTCGGACGCGGCATCGTGCGCACGATCATGATCGCGCCGTTCCTCGTCGTCCCCGTCGCTGCCGCCCTCGTCTGGAAGCACGCGCTCTACAACCCCGAGTACGGCCTGCTCAACGGCGCCCTGAACTGGTTCTTCGGCCTGTTCGGCGCGACCGCCCCGCAGCCCGACTGGATCGGCAGCAACGCCCTCGTCGCCGTCGAAGCCTCCCTCATCTGGCAGTGGACGCCGTTCATGATGCTGATCCTGCTCGCCGGCCTGCAGAGCCGCCCCCTGGACGTCCTCGAGGCCGCCCGCGTCGACGGCGCGACGACCTGGCAGATCTTCATCCACATGACGCTCCCCCACATGCGCCGCTACCTCGAGCTCGCAGCACTGCTGGGCTCGATCTACATCGTGCAGAACTTCGACGCCGTCTTCACCATCACCTCCGGCGGCCTCGGCACCGCCAACCTGCCGTACACGATCTACCAGCAGTTCTTCCAGGCACAGAACTACGGAGCGGCGTCGGCCGCCGGCGTCGTCGTCCTCATCGGAACGATGGCGATCGCCACCTTCGCGCTGCGCAGGCTGGTGAGGATCATCCAGAGCACCGGGGTGACGAAGAGGAGCCCGATGACCCAGGCGAGCAGGCCCAGGAGGGAGTTCCCGACGCGGGTGCGGG
>NZ_PSUC01000087.1:0-16203 GCF_002931635.1 Rathayibacter sp. AY2B7
GCGGTGACGGTGAAGTCGGAGGTTCCGGGTTCTGCGGGCGTGCCCGTCACGAGCCCCTCGGGAGTCAGGGTCAGTCCGGGCGGGAGCGTCCCGCTGGCGAGGGTGTGGTCCGCGAGGCGCGCATCCCCTCCGAAGGCGAAGGAGAACGGAGTGCCGACCGTCGCCGTGGGAGGCGCGGCAGCCGTGAGGACGGGACGGGTCCCGGTGGCGAGGGTGAAGCCGTAGCCGGCGTCGATCGAGGTGACCCCCTTCAGCCCTGCGGGAACCGTGGACTGGCCGACGGTGTCGTCGCCCCAGGCGGCGACGGTGCCGTCCTCGCGGAGCGCCACGCTGTGCCCGTACCCGGCGGCGACCGCGACGACACCGGTCAGCCCGGCGGGGACGTCGCTCTCTCCGTCCCTGTCGCTCCCCTCGGCGACGACGCTGCCGTCGGCGCGGACGGCGAGGTCGTGGGTCCGTCCCGCCGCGACCGCGACGATGTCGGAGTAGCCCGCGAAGATGTCGTCGGGGCCGTCGTAGCCCCAGCTCACGACGCTGCCGTCGCTCGTGACGGCGAGGGTGTGGAAGGACGCGGCGGAGATCGCCACGACGTCGTCCAGACCGGGAGGCGCCTCCAGCACTCGCCCCTGGTCGTATCCCCAGATCGCCACTGTCCCGTCGTCGCGGAGCGCGACGCTGTGGGTGCCGCTCGAGTCGATCGCGGTGACGCCGCTCAGCCCCGCCGGCGGCTCGGTGTACCGGTCCTCCGGGGGGAAGAGCGGCGCGACGGTGCCGTCCTCGAGAAGCGCCAGGTAGGGGGAGACGGCCGCGACGCCGCGGAGGTCGTCCGCCGGGAAGGGGCCGCCCTCGAGGTTGTCACCCCAGACGGCCACTGTGCCGTCGCTCCTCGCCGCGACGCCGTAGTACTGGCCGGCCGCGATAGAGACGGCGTCGGTCAGATCCTCGGGGGCGCTCGCCCGACCGTCCTCGTCGTATCCCCAGCCCACGACGCGCCCACCCGCGACAGGATTGTCGGCCGCATGAGCCGCGGCCGCGGTGCCGGCGAGCGGCCCGTCGAGGGCGGCGAGGCCGGTCCCGAGGAGGAGGGCGCCGGTGAGGAGCGCGAGCGGGCGGACAGTGCTTCGGAGGCGCATGGGGTTCTTCCGGTCGGGTCGGCCGTCGTCGGCCGCCCTGCGACCGTGACAGCTGCGAGCGCCGTGGGCAACGCCCTCTTCCGGCTACGTCCGGAAGAGGGCGCCCGGGTGGACGTCCTACGTCGGCCCCGCTCGCCTGGTCCTGTTCACAACGGAGGAAGGATGAGGCTCCGGCGCCCCTTCCGCGCGGATCGCGGGGTCCTGGAGCAGATCCATCCTTCGTTGTGAACACCGTCTGGACGAGGTCCTGCGTCGGCGATGCTCCGAAGCCCGGCTTCGACCTCGCGCCGCAGGGGAGGCTGCCGGCGGCGCACGCGATCGTCACCGCCGACCTCGAAGCGGCTGAGCGCCGGGGAGGCGTCCCCCTGCAGTCCGGCGACGCGCTCGTCGTCCGCAGCGGGTGGGGCTTCTCCTGGGACTCGGAGGAGCAGGCCCCCGGCAGGACCGTCGACGCCGTGACCTGGATGCACGAGCGGGGCGTGGCGCTCCACGCGGGGGACGTCGGCGACAGCTTCCCCCCTCACGATCCCGAGATGCCGATGCCGATGCACAGGGTCGCGCTCGCACGGCTGGGCATGCCCCTCATCGACAGCGCGGACGTGGAGCAGCTCGCCGTGGTCTGCGCCGAGCTGTCCCGCTGGTCGTTCCTGCTCAGCGTGGCCCCACCGCACCTGCTCGGGCTCACCGGCGTTCCGGTCACTCCGATCGCCGTCTTCTGACGTGCGCCGCCGCCGCTCCGCGGATCGCCGCCGAGGACCCGCCGCTCGCCGCTCAGCGGCTGAGGAGGGCGACGAGGTCGGTCGCGATGCGGTGCTCGACGTCGGCCGGGACGGGCTGTACGGCGGCGTCGAGGTCCGCGGTGACGACATCGGCGAGGCTCCGGGCCTGCAGGGTCAGGCCGAGGTCCATCGCCTGGATCGGGTTGCCGCCGGCGGCGGTGAGGTTGATCATCCGGCCGTTCTCGAGGCGGACGATCTGCTTGCCGTTCTTCAGGCGGATGCCCTGCCGGCGCTGTCCGTCGGCGAACTCGGTGGTCGACTCCGTGGCGGCCGCGAGGGCGTCCTCGTCGATCTCCCACGGGAAGTGGCCGACGCCCGCGATCACGGCGCCGTCGGCGAACGCGTCGATCTCCGCGGCGCCGATGACGCCGGGTGCGCCGGTGGCGGTGAAGACGAACTGCGCGTCCGAGAGGACGTCGGCGACGGGTCCGACACGGTGGCCGCGGAGGATCGCCTGCAGCGAGCGGATCGGGTCGACGTCGGCGACGGAGACCCGCGCTCCGAGCTGCGCGAGGGTGTCGGCGACTCCGCGTCCGCACGGGCCGTAGCCGATGACCGCGGCGCGGGTGCCCGGGATCATGAGGTTCGTGGCGTTCATGAAGCCCTGGACGACGCTCTGGCCGACCCCGTACTCGTTCTCGACGATCAGCTTGAGGGGGGAGTCGTTGATGACGACGACCGGTCGCGGGAGGGTCGCGCTGTTCTCCCGCAGGCGGATGCCGCCGGTGGTGGTCTCCTCGGTGCCGCCGAGGTAGTGGTCCGGGACGCCCGAATTGATGAGGCGGAGGGTGAGGTCGGCGCCGTTGTCGAGGGTGAGGTCGGGGTCGTGCTCGAGCACCTTCTCGATGTTGCGGAGGTGCTCCGCCTCGCCGTCGCTCTGCTTCGTGTGGACGTGCACGCCGAGGGCGCGGAGGTCGTCGGCGACGTCGTCCTTCGTGGTTCCGGGCGAGCCCGTCAGGGCGATGTCCATCCCGGCCTCGACGAGGAGCGAGACGAGGGCGGCGGTCTTGGGCTCGACGTGGAGGCAGATCGCCAGCTTCTTCCCGGAGAGCACCGGAGCGAGCTCCCGGACCGCCTGCGCGGTGAGGGGCATGTGGTCGAGAGCCCAGCGGCTCGCCGGGTGGGAGAGGGAGGAGGTCATGGCGGGTCCTGTCTGAGTGGCTACGTGGGGCGTCGAGTGGGGGCGTCGTGTTGTCGGCGGCGCGGGAGTCGCGTCAGGGCGCTCGGCCCCGGCGGGCTGCCGCCGCGCCAGGCGTCCCGCGTGCGTCGAGTGCGCTGCCCGGTACGGAAGGTCCTGAGGAGGCCGATCGCCGGGGACGGCCGCGAGAGGCAGCACTCGCTTGCCCTCTGCGAGATGGAGCCTGAGGTGCATCTCCTCACGCTGGGCCGAGGTCGGCACGGCGCGGATCGTCATCGGTGAGGACACCAGCCCAGTCTGTCGACCCGGACGAGCCCTCGCTCGGATGATCGTGCCCGGCGGCGGTACCCCGGGAGGGGGCGACCTGTCGTGCGGTGACATCCCGCGCGGACCGACAGGCGCGCCGCGTCCGCTCACCCTCCGGTGACTGGGCGAGGGGCGTCGAAGAAGAGGTAGGACACGAAGTGGATCGCAACGGTGGCGGCGATGCCGGCGGCGGGCGTGATCCAGAAGCTCCTCAGGGGGGCGGAGAGGCGACGGACGACGATGAACGAGACGACGGGAGTCATGACGACGAGCACCCACGGAGCGAAGGCCGCCCATTGGACGGCCCGCCCGAGCGTCGACAGGTCGGACCACTCATCGACGGCCGGATAGTTCTCGGAGGCGTAGCTCAACAGTCCGAACGGGACCAGGTTGACGGCGACCACGAGGTGGACCAACGCGAGCACTCCGATCCGGAGGCGTGCACGAGCGAGGTCCAGTGCGCGAGTCGAGGAGGTCACGGGCGAAGGCTATCGGCGTCGCCGGGAGCGCAGAAGGAGCGGTGGTCCTCGCTTTCGGCGGTCGCTGCGCTACAGCCGCGCGAAGAATCCAAGGCCCCCAAGGCGAGGGCGGCGCTGGTGAGCGCCACCGCTACCCTGACGCCATGCGCCGCAGCCTCGACGACCCTCTTCGGAACCGCGTCCGCACCGGCTCTCCGTCCGTCGCGTCCGCCTGATGGAGCGGCGACGGACGGACCGCTCGGAGCCGGTTCGCGAGTTCCGGCCCTCGAGGGCCCGGCAGAAGAACGAGTCGCGACGGCTGAGGCCCGTCGCCGTCCTCCCCGCGCTGGTCCTGCTGGCGGGGAGCGTCTGGGGAGTCGTGATCGCCGACGACCGCGGTGCCGCGCTGGCCGTCTACCTCGGGCTGTTCGGGTTCGCCACCGTGGTGGCTCTGGTGATCGTCGGAGTGCTGGCGCTCCGCAACCGGCGGTTCCTCGCCACCGCGTCCCTCCGGATCTCGGACCGGACGATCGAGTGCACGGACGCTCGAGGCAGGGTCGTGACCTTCGACCGCGCTGACCCATCGGTGAAGGCGCTGCTCGCCTGGGTGCCCGCCGGCCCCAACAGTGAGGGGATCAACCTGCCCCCGTCGCTCATCCTGTTCCTGTCGGACGGGAGCCGGTCGCTCCGGCTCCGCGGGGCGGACTGGGAGATCGAGGATCTGCGAGCCGTCGTCGCCGCCGTGACGACGCCGCTCCTGCCGGCGGCGCGTGGAGTGCACACCGATAGCCGGAGCGTGTGGGCGCACCTGACCGGAGCCGCTCGCCGGCGGGAGATCGAGGCGCCGCCCGCCCCGGAGAAGACGCTCAGCCCCTCCGAGATCAACGAGCTGATCCCCGGCACGATGAGCTTCCGCGAGACCCGTCCGCTGACGTTCGCCCTCCTGATCGGGTTCGGCTCGGTGGCTCTCGTGCTGGGCGTCGTCGTCGGAGTCGCCTTCGTGGTGGTGCCCGGGTAGCGGAGGAAGACGGCAGTCGCGCCGTGGACCGCTGGGCGGGAGACGCGGGCGACAGGCCCACGCCCCCGACCGGCGACCCCGCCGGGGCGATCCTGCCCGCGCCCTAGGCTCCACGCATGACACTCACCCAGGACTCCGGTTGGATCTGGTTCGGACTCGCGATCGTCACCGCCGGTCTCGCCGAGCAGAAGGGCCGCTCGCGCTGGCGCTGGTTCGTGCTGGGGCTGCTGCTCGGGCCGATCGCGACGGCCCTCGTCGTGCTGTGGGCGCGTCCCGAGGGCGGAGTCGCGACGGACGTGCGCTGGAACTTCGCGATCGGCGCCGGCGTCGCCGCGGCGGCGCTCGTCCTCGTCGCCGTGACCTCGGCCCTCTGGCTGCTTCTCATCCCGGCGGCGATCGCGGCGCTCGCCGCCGGTCTGCTCGCCTGGCTGAGCCGCCGCGTCCCCTACGAGCACCTGCCCCGCTGACGACCGCCGCCTGGTCGAGCCTCGGAACTCGAGATCTCGCGGTCCGCAGCGTCCCGAAAGACATGCCCGATGACAAGCCTCGGTGACAGGGCCTCTCGCGGGACGTCCGAACGGCTGATCCGCCGAGGATCGCGTGAACCTGAGTCGCCTCCCGTCTAGCGGAGACGGGAGCTCTCACCGTCGAGGTCGATGAGGTCCTGTCCGCCACTGGCCGCCGCCCCACCCAGCCGCACGTCCCCCTCCGGATACGCGTCGTGCGAGAAGCGCAGCCGCACGCCCTCCGCCTCCACCCGCTCGAGAACCTCGGACGTCCGCTCGTGCGCCCGTGCGTCGTCGCTGATGAACCGCGGCAGTCGGCGCAGGCGCGAGGACCAGCCGAGGAACTCGCGCCCCCACGCCGCGTCGCCGGCGACCAGCACGCGCCCCTCGACGAGCACCCCCAGGTGACCGCGTGCGTGCCCCGGCAGCGGCACCACGAGCAGCGACCCGTCGCCGAACAGGTCGAATCCGGTCAGCCCCTTGATCGTCGTCGCGGGCTGCTCGTCCGCCACGATCCCGGCCGCGAACCACGGCGGCAGCAGCGCGCGGAAGATCCCCTCGCGCACCCGGTTCCGCCGCACGGAGGCGACCTGGCCCGAGGACAGCACGAACGTCGCGTCCGGGAACCAGCGCACGCCGCCCACGTGGTCCGGGTGCAGGTGCGTGAGCACCACGAACTCCACGTCGGCCGGGGTCAGGCCGAGGGCGAGCAGCCGCTGGTCGACGGTCTCGTCGTCCGGCACCGTCGCGGGCAGGATCCGCTCGTACAGCCGTCCGACGAGGCCTGTCCCGCGGAACGTCGGCGGGTAGCCCGTGTCCACGAGCACCCGCCGGCCGCTCGCGTGCGTGTAGAGGAAGACGTTCGAGGGGAAGACGCGGCGGGGGAGCCCCTTCCCGCGGAACACCCGGGACAGCGGGAAGACGGTGCTCCCGCACGTCATCACCTGCAGCGACGACTCAGCCACGCGTCCTCCTCAGGTGCTCGCCGACCCGGCGGATGCCCTCGGCCAGCGGCACGGTCGGCTCGTAGCCGAGCTCGGTCCGCGCCCGCGAGATGTCGAGGGTCTGCGCGTAGGCGAGGGTCGCCACGGTGTAGCGGGTGAACGGCGGCTCGCGGCCGGGCAGCAGCCGGTAGACCCGCTCCAGGATCTCGGCGAGCGCGGTCAGCACGCGCAGGTCCACGCGGATGAAGCGCGGCTCCTCGCCCATCGCGGCGAAGAAGCGCTCGAGGAGGTCGCCGAGCGGAGCGGGCTCGCCGTTGGTGATGTTGTAGACGCCGCCGTCGGCCACGGGAGCGTCGGCCGCGAGGACCAGCGCGTGCGCGGCGTTCTCGACGCAGGTGATGTCGACGGGGTTCCGGCCGCCGTCGAAGAGGGGGATGCCGCGGCGGCGACTGGCCGCGACGAAGCGGGGGAGGAGGCTGGGGTCGCCGACGCCGATCAGGCCGCGGGGGCGCAGGATCACGAGCTCGGGGATCCGGCCGGCGCGGTGCGCCTCCTGCAGCAGCCGCTCCGCCTCGATCTTGCTGCGGATGTAGAGGCTCATCCGGCTGCCGGTGTCGACCTCCTCCTCCCGCACCAGGTACTGGTGGCGCCGGGCGGAGTAGATGCTCGGCGACGAGACGAAGACGAACCGGCGGATGCCGCAGCGCTCCGCGAGGGCGACCATCGACTCCGTGCCCGCCACGTTCGCGCGCTCGAACTCGCTCCACGTGCCCCACGGGCTCGAGAGGGCGGCGGCGTGCACGAGCACGTCGGCCTCGACGGTCATCGCTCCCAGCTCGGCGAGGTCGGCGCGGAGGACCGTGGCGCCCTCCTCCTCCAGCCGCGCCAGCGCCTCGGGGGCGCGACCGGTGGCGAGCACGTCGTCGCCCGCGGCCAGGAACTCGCGCACCGCGTAGCCGCCGAGGAAGCCCGTCGCCCCGGTGATCAGGACGCGGCGCTCAGCGGACATCGACGACCTCCAGCCCGCGCTTGCGGCCCCAGTACCAGAGCAGGATCCCGAGGTACCCGAGCGCCTTGCCCTTCCGGATCGACATCAGCACGACCGCGTCCTTGTCGAGCAGCGCCTCACTCCGCCCGATCACCTGGCAGACCTTGAGGTGCAGCTCCAGGTCCTCGTCGGTGTCGTCGATGCTCGAGCGCGGGAAGCCGTCGACCTGGAGGTACAGCGCGGCGTCGATCGCGAGGTTGCAGCCGGCGGCCATGAACATCCGGTACCGCTGGCCGGGGCGGCGGTAGAAGACGGCCGGCGCGTGCTCCATCAGGCGGATCAGCGCGGTGCCGAGCACGCCGTCGTACCAGCGGTAGACGGCTTCGTCCCGCCGCGGGGACAGGCGGCCTCCGACGAAGCGGGCGCCGCCGCGGAGGTCGACCTTGAGGCGCGCCACCCAGTCGGCGCTCGGCAGGCAGTCGGCGTCGGTGCGGGCGACGGCCGTCGCGCCCTCGGCGATCGCGTGGCGGAAGCCGGTGTCGGAGGCGGCTCCCGTGCCCTTCTGCGCCTCGTCGATCACGGCGACCTGCCGCTCCCGGCACCGGCGGCGGAACTCCTCGATCACGGCGCGCGAGCTGTCGGTGCTGCCGTTGTCGACGAGCAGGAGGGTGAAGTCCGGATCGGTCTGGCGGGCGAGCGCGTCGAGGGCGCCGCCGAGCAGCTTCTCCTCGTCGAGGAAGGGCACGACCACCCAGAATCCGCGCGCGTCCATCCGTCCCCCGCTCCGGGACCATGGTGTCGGCGGGGGCCCGTGCCGTCAAACCGCGCCGAACAGTGCGCGCGGAGGTACAGAGGCGCGCTATACAGGGATTCGCTCCGCACGTCCCGGGGCAGGAAGGGGCCCGCGTGCCCGACCTCCTCCCGCTCCGCATCCTCGGCACGGGCGAAGCGCTGCCCGAGCGGATCGTCACGACCGCCGAGGTCGCCGCGCTCTGCGGCCTGCCCGCCGACGAGGCCGAGCGCCGCTCCGGCGTGCGCACCCGTCACTGGGTGGCCGACGACGAGGACCCGCTGGAGCTCGGCCTGCTCGCCGGCCGCCGGGCGCTCGCGGCGGCCGGGCTCGACACGGTCGACGTGGTGCTCAACGCCTCGGGCACGCAGCTGCAGGCGATCCCGGACGGAGGCGCGCTGCTCGCGGCGGGCCTCGGCCTCGACGACGTCTCGGCGTACAGCGTCGGCGCCACCTGCCTGTCGTTCCTCTTCGCTCTGCAGGAGGCGGGGTTCCTCCTCGCCACGGAGCGCGCCGACACCGTGCTCATCGTCTCGACCGACTGCGGCAGCCGCGGCATCGACCCGGGCCAGCCCGAGAGCGCCCTGCTCTTCGGCGACGCGGCCGCCGCCGTCGTGATCGGCCGCGCCGAGACTCCGGGCCAGGGCCTGGTCACCACGCACTTCCGCACCCGCCCGAGCGGTGTGCGCCACGCGGAGCTGCGCGGCTTCGGCTCGCGGATCCGCATCGAGGAGGCGCCCGACCGGCTCGCCGACTTCCGCTTCGACATGCAGGGCAAGGCGCTGCTCGTCGACGCATTGCGGCACTTCCCGGCGTTCCTCGAGGAGGTGCGGCCCGGCCTCTCGAGCGGGCTCCCCGGCATCGACCGCGTGGTCCCGCACCAGACCAGCGCCGCCGGGCTCGAGGGCATGGCCCGCCTCTGGGGTCGCGACCGGATGACGATCACGCTCGGCGAGGTCGGCAACACGATCGGCAGCGCGATCCCGCTGGCTCTGCACCGCTCTCGCGTGCAGCCGGGGGAGTCGGTGCTGCTGGTGGGCACGGGGGCGGGCACGCACTATGGCGCGGTGGTCCTGCAGGCGTGAGGGGCGGACGGCCCGGAGGCCCCGGTCGCACGGCCGCCGCGGAGCCGGTCGCGGCGCTGCTCGCCCTCGTCGGGACGATCGGAGGGGTGGTCTCCGTCGTCCTCGCCGCGCTCGGAGCCGCCGCGAGCGGGCTGGTCCTCGCGGGTTGCGCGAGCATGTACCGCAGCACGTTCCTCGAGGTGCACGACCCGCCGATCGACTGCCTCGCAGGACCCGCGTGGCCCTTCCTCCTGTGGTCGGCCCTCGTGGGCGTCGGTGCGCTGCTCGCCTGCTCCGCCCTCGTCATCGGCGCCTACCGGCCCCGCTGGTCGGTCCCGATCGCCGTCGCCCTGGCCGCTGCGACCGCGGTGTGCGCGCTGCTGACGCTCCCGACCGGCAGCGTCTAGCCGAGGAGCGACAGGGCCGAGAGCCCGAGGAGCGGGGCCGTCACCAGGAGGCAGATCCCGGCGGAGTGCCGGAACCCGTGGTCGGAGTCGCGCCCGCCGACCAGGCGGCTGAGCAGGCCCGTGACCAGCGGCGGGAGCAGGAACAGCAGCAGCCACGGAGCCAGGACGTCGGCGCTCGGCGCCGTCCAGTCCGGCTGGTCGTCGCGGTCCAGCGGAGGGAGCCGTACGAGGAAGAACGCGGCCGTCAGGACGAGGGACGGGAGGACGGACAGGCAGGTGAGCGTGATCGCGGTGAACCTCGCCCCGTCGTCCCGGGAGTACCGGGCGCGGTCGGGATCGGGTGCCGGACCCCGGTCGGTGTCCTCGTCCCAGCCCGGACTGCTGAAGCGGATGCGTCCCATCAGGCGATCATGCCGTCTCCCGGCGGAGCCCTCGACCCGCGGAGGAGGGGCCGGTCCAGCGGCCGGACGCCGGGGCGTCACGAGGTGCACGGCCGCAGGGCGGCCACGTCGGCGGTCAGTGCTGTCCACGGAGGGCGCCGGAACCGCCCGCCCCCTCGTCACCGCCCTGACCGCCGCGACGATCGAGGCCGCGGAGGAGCACGCCGCGCGCTCCCTCGGAGGCCGCCTCGCGACGCCCCTTGTGGCCGTCCTCGATGAGGCCGCGAACGTCTGCCGGTGGAAGGACCTCCCCGACCTGTACTCCCACTACGGCTCGCGCGGCATCCCGATCATGGCCGTGTTCCAGTCCTGGTCCCAGGGCGTCGGCGTGTTCGGCAAGGAGGGCATGCTCAAACTGTGGTCCGCCGCGAACGTGAAGCTGTACGCCGGCGGAGTCGCGGAAGACGAATTCCTGCGCACGCTCTCTGAGCTGATCGGCACCTACGACAAGGAGACGACCTCCGCCAGCTATAACAAGGGCGTCCGCTCCACCACCTCCGCACTGCGCCGAGAGAAGATCCTCGAAGTCGCGGACCTCACCAGCATGGGCCGCGGACGGGCGATCATGCTCTCCTCCGGCTCCCGCGCCGCCCTCGTCGACACGGTGCCCTGGTACAACGGGCCGAAGGAGCAGGTCGCCGCGATCAACGCCTCCATCGCCGCCCACGACGCCAGCAGCGGACCCGCGAACGCTGCACCCGTCTCGCCTGTCGTGACGGTGATGCCTCCGCTCGAGGATCAGCCTGCGGCGGACGTCGACGCGGAGCAGAACGCGACTCTCCGGGGCGAGCGATGATCGACGAGGATCTGTTCGGCGTCGACGTGGATCCCGTCACGCTGCACCCCGTCGAGGAGGAGGTGGACGAGGAGGAGGTGCCTGCGACGTACTTCGGATCTGCCGACGAGTGGGTCAGGAAGTTCCTCCGGCCCTCCTATCGACCTATCGGCGCCGGGTGACGGCCAAGGGCCAGGCCGCCGGCGACCGGTGGGCGGCTGAGTGGTGGAGCAGCGTCGAGGCGCTGACGCGCATCGAAGCCCTCTGGCGGATGTGGGAAGAGACTCGTACCAGTGCGGGCTCCCTGAGCGCCTACTGGATCAATCACCTCGACCCGCACATGCGAGTCCTGCTCTCGCCCAGCGGCCCGTTCGCGACGTCGACGGACGAGAACCGACCAGGCGGCATGTTGCCCTACACCGCGCCGCCGACCGGGATGTTCCCGCCGGATGCGCGGGGCTGATGTCAGCAGACAAGGAAGTACCTCAGCATGCGCTTCCGCTGAGGACTCCAGGCCACTCGTTGGTCCCGATACCGCGCTTCTTGATCCAGACCTTGGTTCCAACCTTCCGGCCTTCGGATGGCGCGCGGTAGAAACGAGCTGAACCAGAGCATCGGAGACTGCCTTCGTGCGCGCCACGATCTGGCGTGAAGACGGCGGGCAGGTATCGGCAGATTAGTACTAGAAGGTGCGCAGGCATCGTCTAGACGGGGTTGGCTGTGCGTTCGACGATGAGCATCTGCCAGGTCTCGCGGCACCGTTCTCGTCGAAGTCGACGACAGCGGATACCCGCCGACCTGAACCGGCCTGCATGCCTCCGCCCTTGCTTCGAAGGAACTCGACGATGACCACTCCTCCCACTGCTTCCACGACGATGCACCGCGCTGTCGCCGAGCCCCTCTCGGGCGTCCGCCTCGAGACCGCTGATGTGCCGACGCCCGCGGCGGGCCAGGTCCTCGTGCAGAGCGTCCTGGTCGGGATCTGCGGCTCCGACATCCACGCGATCGCCGGGCACCACCCGTTCCTCGCCTCGACCTACCTCCCGGGCCATGAGGCGACCGGTGTCGTCGCTGCGCTGGGCGAGGGGGTCGAGGGCGTCGAGGTCGGTCAGCGTGTGCTCCTCAAGCCCAACGTCGCCTGCGGCACGTGCCTGAACTGCCGCGCGGGGCGCTCGAACGCGTGTGAGCGGCTCTCCTGGATCGGCTGCGACCCGTCCGGGCACTGGGCCGGCGCGATGGCCGAGTACTTCGTCGCCCCCGCCGGTAACCTCTACGCCGTCCCCGACTCCGTCGACGACGAGACCGCCGCACTCGTCGAGTGCCTCGCCACGCCCGTCCACGCCGCCCGCATCGCGGGCGATCTCGCCGGAGCGCGCGTCGTCGTCCTCGGCGCCGGCACCATCGGTGTCCTCTGCGTCGTCGCCGCGTTGAACGCGGGTGCAGGCACCGTCGTCGCCACCGATCTCGACGAGGGCAAGCTCGCTCGCGCGACGCGCATCGGAGCGCACGGCGCGGTGAAGGCCTCGGACGCTGACGCGAACGAGCAGGTCGCCGCGGCCCTCGGCGGTCCGGCCGACGTCGTTCTGGACTGCGTCGCGAACGAGCGCTCCTACGCGCAGGCGGTGTCTCTGCTGCGCCGTGCCGGCACCCTCGTCGTCGTGGGCGTTCCCGCGCGCGACGCCGTGCTGCCGATGCCGATCATCCAGGACTTCGAGATCCGGGTGCAGGGGTGCGCTGCCTACACCGAGGCCGATGTCGAGACCGCGATCTCCATCGCCGTCGACGGCGGTCTGCCGACCGCCGAGGTCGTCTCGGGCCGGTACGCGCTCGAGGACATCTCCGAGGCGTTCGCCGCGGCCAACGCGGACAGCACCGGCAAGCTCCTCGTCTCGCCCCGCTCGTGACGGGAGGCGACGTCCTCGTCATCGGCGAGGCCCTCATCGATGTCGTCCTGGACCGGGACGGGACCGTCTCCGAACGGGTGGGCGGTTCGCCTTTGAACGTCGCCGTGGGCCTCGGCCGGCTCGGGCATCGGGTGCGGCTGCTCACCTCGATCGGGGACGACCCCCGGGGAGTGGCGATCCGCTCCCATCTCCTACAGTCCCACGTCGAGGTCGACCCTGCGGGTCGTCGCGACGGCGCGACGTCGACCGCGACCGCGACCATCACCGCTGACGGTTCGGCCGAGTACGACTTCGACCTGCGCTGGGACCTCCCCGAAGCGCCATCGACCTCGCAGAGGCTCCCTGCTGTCGTGCACACCGGCTCTCTCGGTGCGGTGCTCGCGCCGGGTGACGAGGTCGCGCTGCGCCTCGTGCGCGACGCGCGCGACGAGTCCCTGGTGTCGTTCGACCCCAACGTCCGCGCTGCTCTGATGCGCCCGCACGCGCAGCAGCTCGTCCGGACGGAGCGCTTCATCGCCGCATCCGACGTCGTCAAGCTCAGTGATGAGGACGCGGAGTGGCTGTACCCGGGCTCGTCCCTCGACGACGTCGCCGATCGTCTGCTCGCGTCCGGGCCCGAGCTCGTCGCGATCACACGGGGAGGTGCCGGCGCAGTCCTGCGCACCCGCCGCGAGCGAGTGGAGCAGACGGCGGATTCGACGGGCGTCGTCGACACGATCGGAGCGGGCGACTCCTTCATGGCCGGTCTTCTGCACGGACTCACCGCGCATCTGGACGCAGCCGGTCTGCAGCGGTTCCGGACGGGTGAGGTGCTGACAGGTGCCGCTCTCACGGCGCTCGGGGAGATCGCGCGGACGTGCGCCGCCATCACGGTGCGTCGGCGGGGCGCCGACCTGCCGTGGACACGGGACCTCGTCGGGACCTGATCGCCGGAGGAGCCCCGGCTCGGTCCGCCCTCGGGCCGGGTCACGCGCAGACGAAGAAGAGGGAGGAGCTGACGCTCCTCCCTCTTCTTCATGTCGGGTGTCGGAGAGTCACCCTTCGTCGGCGGCCCTCAGGAAGCCGGCGACGGTTTCAGCGGCTCCCTGCAGGAGCAGCGAGTCGAGCGCGTCGACGTAGGCGTCGACGAACCGCGGCTGGTCGATCAGATCGCCGAACACGTCGCGGTCGCGCAGGAACGAGAGCCGGTCCTCGTGCTGCTCGCGTGCCGCCTGGGTGAGCTGCTCGGCCAACCGGTCGACGACGACGATCGGCTCGCCGTCCTCGTCGAAGCCCTCCGCGTAGCGCGCCCAGCTCGCGACGATCCCCGCGGAGAGAACGATGCTGCCGCCGGTCTCGAGGTTCGCGAGGACGACGGGGAGCAGCCACTTCGGGATGCGGTCGCTGGACTCGGCGCACAGGCGTGCGAGGGTGTCGCGCACCTCCGGGTTCTGGAACCGCTCGATGAGCGTCGCCTTGTAGTCCTCCAGGTCGATGCCGGGGACCGGCGGGAGGGTCGGCGTGGCCTCGTCGTCCATGTAGGCGCGGAGGAACAGGGCGATGCGCGGGTCGGCGGTGGCCTCGTGCGCGAAGCGGTAGCCCATGAGGTAGCCGAAGTAGCACAGTCCCTGGTGGCTGGCGTTGAGCAGCCGGAGCTTCATCAGCTCGTACGGCTCGACGTCCTCGACGAGCTGCACTCCGGCGTCCTCGAACGGGGGCCGGCCGAGCGGGAAGTCGTCCTCGAGCACCCACTGGAAGAACGGCTCGGCGACGACCGGCCAGGAGTCGTCGATCCGGTGCACGTCCCGGACCTCGGTCCGGTCCTCGTCGCTGGTGACCGGGGTGATGCGGTCGACCATGCTGTTGGGGAAGTGCACGGCCTCGGTCATCCAGTCGGCGAGGTCGGAGTCGATGAGGCGGGCGTAGGCGGTGAACATCTTCTTGGCGACGTGGCCGTTGCCGGCGATGTTGTCGCAGGACATCACGGTGAAGGGCTCGATGCCTCGTTCTCGTCGGCGCTGCAGCGCGGCGCTGACGAGGCCGAAGACCGTCTGCGGCGCCCGCCCTTCGCCGGCCGCCTCGACGTCGGCCAGCACTGCGGGGTTCGTCTCGTCGAACTCGCCGGTGATGCGGTGGAAGTTGTAGCCGCCCTCCGTGACGGTGAGCGAGACGATGCGGGTGGAGGGGGAGGCCATCTTCTCGATGACCGCCTCCGGGTCGTCGACCGCGAGGAGGTACTCGATGATGCTGCCGATGACGCGCGCTTCGCGGGTGCCGTCGGGGTGCTTGAGCACGAGGGTGTAGAGGCCGTCCTGCGCGTCCATGACCTGCTTCATCCGGCGGTCCTGCTCGAGGACGCCGACGCCGCAGATCGCGAAGTCGCGGGCCTCGCCCTGCGCGAGGAGCCGGTCGATGACCATCGCCTGGTGGGCACGGTGGAATCCGCCCACCCCGAAGTGGACGATGCCGGCGGTCAGGCCGTGCCGGTCGTAGGTGGGGACGGGGACCTTCGGGTGCGCCCACTCGTCGGCGAGGGAGCGCAGCTCCTCGGCGCTCACTTGACCGCTCCCAGCGAGAGGCCCTGGACGAGCTTGTCCTGAGCGGCGAAGCCGGCGATGAGCACGGGCAGCGACACGGCGACGGCTGCGGCGCACACCTGGGCGAGGAACAGGCCCTGGCTGGTGACGAAGCTGGTCAGGAACACCGGGGCGGTGAAGGCCTTCGTGCTGGTCAGGACGCTCGCGAAGAGCAGCTCGTTCCAGCTGAAGATGAAGCAGATCAGCGCGGTCGAGGCGAGGCCCGGACCGGAGATCGGGACGATGATCCGGCGGAAGATCGAGATCAGGCTGGCGCCGTCGATCGCGGCGGCCTCGAGGATCTCGACGGGGATCTCGGAGAGGAACGAGCGCATCATCCACACGGCGATCGGCAGGTTCATCGAGGTGTAGAGCACGATGAGCAGCCCGATGCTGTCCAGCGCTCCGATCTGCTTGGCGATCAGGTAGATCGGCAGCAGGCCGGCGACCATCGGCAGCATCTTGGTGGAGAGGAAGAAGAACATGACGTCCGACCACTTCTTCACCGGCTTGATGCTGAGGGCGTAGGCGGCGGGCAGGGCGAGCAGGAGCACGAGGGCGGTGGAGACGACGCTGGCGGTGGCGCTGTTGATCAGCGGGGGCCAGGGGCTGGCGCCGGAGTTCGCGCCGAAGAAGTTCGCGTAGCCGTCGAGGGTGAGCGGGGCGAACAGCGACGGCGGGTTGGTCGCGGCGTCGGTCTCGCTGTGCAGGCTGGTGAGGATCATCCAGAGCACCGGGGTGACGAAGAGGAGCCCGATGACCCAGGCGAGCAGGCCCAGGAGGGAGTTCCCGACGCGGGTGCGGGTGCCGGACCCGGCGATGGTGAGCTCGGGGCGGGGCGCTTTGCGGCGCGTGATGATGGCGGTCATCGGTTCTCTTCTTTCAGGAGGGTGGAGATGCTGCGCAGCGCGAAGGTGGCGATCGCCATCGTTCCGATGAGGACGACGACGCCGGCGGCCGACGCCGCTCCGTAGTTCTGTGCCTGGAAGAACTGCTGG
>NZ_PSUC01000088.1:0-16099 GCF_002931635.1 Rathayibacter sp. AY2B7
GACCTCGACTCCGCTGCGAGCCGCGCAGTGCCGCCCGTAGGATCGCGGCATGCCCGCGCGTCAGTCACCGCTCGTCATCGGCCACCGCGGAGCGAGCGGCTACCGACCGGAGCACACCCGCTCCGCCTACGAGCTGGCGATCGCGCTGGGCGCCGATGCGCTCGAGCCCGATCTGGTGGCGACCCGCGACGGCGTGCTCGTCCTCCGCCACGAGAACGAGATCTCCGGCACGACGGACGTCGAGAAGCGCCCGGAGTTCGCCGCGCGCCGCACCACCAAGCGGATCGACGGCCGCGAGATCACCGGCTGGTTCACCGAGGACTTCACCTGGGACGAGCTGTCGGAGCTGCGGGCCCGCGAGCGGCTGCCGGCGGTGCGCGGCTCCAGCGCCACGTTCGACGGGCAGTTCCCGCTGCTGCGCTTCAGCGAGCTGCTGGCGCTGCTGGACCGGGCGGCGGAGGACGATCCGCTCGCTCCGCCGGGGCTCGTCGCCGAGATCAAGCACGCGACGTACTTCGCCGGGATCGGGCTGCCGCTGGACGTGCTGCTGCGCGAGGAGCTCGCCGCCGCGGGCTGGGGTCCGCGCGACCCGCGGCTCACGATCGAGAGCTTCGAGAAGACCGTTCTGGAGCGGCTCGCGGTGAGCGGAGTCGGCACCCGCCGGATCTACCTGCTCGAGTCGCGGGGCGCCCCGCCCGACCTCGTGGCCGCCCACGGCGCCGCCGCGGCCCCCTACTCCGCCTTCACCACGCCGGCGGGACTGCGGAACCTCGCCGGAGTCGTCGACGGGATCAGCGTCGACAAGAGCATGCTCTTCTCGCGGGACGCGGCCGGCCGGGCGACGGGGACCGGTCCGCTCGTCGAGGACGCCCACGCGGCCGGGCTCGAGGTCTACTGCTGGACGCTGCGCGCGGAGAACCGATTCCTCGAGAAGGTGCACCGCCGCGGGAAGGACCCGGCGGAGTACGGCGGCTGGCAGGAGGAGTTCGCGATGATCCTCCGCTCGGGAGTGGACGGCGTCTTCGCCGACCAGCCCGATCTGGCGATCGAGGCGCGGGCGGCCGAGCAGGAGCGTCTGCTCCGCGGCTGAACCCGGATCGTGATCGGGCGCTCCTCCGGCGCGTGCCGAGCGGACGCGGAGGCTGCGCTGGCATCATCGGCTCACCACCGCCCGCCCGACCCTCGAGAGGAGGCCCCGTGTCCACCCGAGAGCGCATCACCCGCCGCTGGATCACCACCGCCGTCCTCGCCGTGATCGGCGTCGCCGTCGTCTACTGGCTCGCCGTGCTCACCCCTCAGGGCCAGGGCGTCGAGAACTCGGGGCTCCGGGGCGCCGACCTCGTCTTCGGCCGCGCCACCGGCGCCGCCGCGGGGGCGCTCGCGGACGTCACCCCGCTCTCCATGGTCGTCGGCGCCCTGCTCGTCGCGGCGATCGCGCTGATCCGGAGGCGCCCGGCGCTCGCCGTCGCCTCCGTCGGCTCGATCGTCGTCACGGCCGGGCTCACCCAGCTGCTCAAGAACGTGGTCCTCGAGCGGCCCGAGCTGGTCGACACCGACTCCTGGTACACCGGCGGCAGCTTCCCGAGCGGGCACACCGCGGCGGCCGTCTCGGTGGTCTTCGCCCTGGCGATGGTCGTGCCCGGGCGGGCGCGGACCGTCGTGCTCGCGCTGGGCGGCGCGGTCGTGGTGCTGGTCGGCAACCTGACGATGGCCGCGTCCTGGCATCGGGCGAGCGACGTCCTCGGGGCCGACCTCGTCGCGCTCGCCTCCGCCTCGGCCGCCTGCGCGTGGCTGACCACCAGGGCCCAGGTGGGCCGAGCGCCGAAGAGGCCCGCGCGGCGCGGGGTGAACCGGCTGCTCCTGGTGTGCTCGGTGATCGTGGTGGTGCTGCTCGCGGCGCTCGCCGTCCAGGGCATCCAGTACTACCCCGACGACACGAAGGACCTCACCGCCTTCGCGCTCCTGCAGCTCCTGGCGGTGTCGACGTCGGCGCTCGCCGTGCTCGGCTTCTCCCTCGCGTGGCGCGGACTGGACGTCGGCGGGGCGCTCACGTCTCCCGCGCCGCGTCAGCGGACCGCCTGACCGCTCCCGGTGTCGGAGGGGCGATCTACACTCGGAGGGACATGAGCTTCCTCTTCGATCCGAGCGACTCCCGCGCCACCCCGGTCATCGTCGGTCCCCCCGGCGGCTCCGGGGACGCGCCCCGCACCGACCCGGCGCACGAGCAGCTCGTCGCGGGGCTGAACCCCCAGCAGCGCGAGGCGGTCGAGTACCGCGGAGACGCGCTGCTCATCGTCGCGGGTGCGGGCTCGGGCAAGACCAGCGTCCTCACCCGGCGCATCGCGAGCCTCCTGGGCAACGGCGAGGCCTGGCCGAGCCAGATCCTCGCGATCACGTTCACCAACAAGGCCGCGGCCGAGATGCGCGAGCGCGTCGAGAAGCTGGTGGGGCAGAGCGCCGAGGGGATGTGGATCTCGACGTTCCACTCCGCGTGCACGCGGATCCTGCGCCGCGAGGCCGAGAACTTCGGCATGACCAAGTCGTTCACGATCTACGACTCGGGCGATCAGCGCGCCCTGCTCAAGCGCATCGTGAAGGACCTCGAGGCCGACTCGCTCGGGATCACCGTCGCGAGCGCCTCCGCGAAGATCTCCAAGCTCAAGAACGAGCTCGCCGACGTCGACTCCTACGCCCGCACCGCGAACCTCAGCGACCCGAACGAGGAGATGTTCCTCCAGGTCTTCCGGGCCTACTCGCGGGCGCTCGAGGGGGCGAACGCGTTCGACTTCGACGACCTGATCGCGCAGACCGTCTACCTCTTCCGCGCCTTCCCGCACGTCGCCGCGAAGTACCAGCGGCGCTTCCGCCACGTGCTGGTCGACGAGTACCAGGACACGAACCACGCCCAGTACTCGCTGATCCACGAGCTGACCCGGCCCGTGCCGCCGGCGACGATGGCCGCGGCGCAGTTCGACCGCCCCTACCGCGGACCGGTCACGCCCGACGGCTCCATCCCGGGGGCCTCGCTCACCGTCGTCGGCGACTCGGACCAGTCCATCTACGCGTTCCGCGGCGCCGACATCCGCAACATCGTCGAGTTCGAGCGCGACTTCCCGGGCTGCCGCGTGATCCTGCTCGAGCAGAACTACCGCTCGACGCAGAACATCCTCTCGGCGGCCAACGCCGTCATCTCCAACAACTTCGACCGTCGCGCGAAGAACCTCTGGTCCTCCAGCGGCGACGGGGAGAAGATCGTCGGCTACACCGGGTACTCGGGTCACGACGAGGCGCAGTTCGTGGTCGACGAGATCGCCCGCCTGCACGCTGCCGGCACGGGCTACGACGAGATCGCGGTCTTCTACCGCACCAACGCGCAGACCCGCGCGCTGGAGGAGATCTTCATCCGCTCCGCGCTGCCCTACCGGATCCTGGGCGGCACGAAGTTCTACGAGCGCGCCGAGATCAAGGACGCCCTGGCGTACCTGATCACGGTGGCGAACCCGGCCGACGTGCTGGCGCTGCGGCGCATCATGAACACTCCGAAGCGGGGCATCGGCCCCGCGACGGAGGCGCAGCTGCAGTCGTTCGCCGACACCAACGCGGTGACCCTGCGCGAGGCGATGCGCAACGCCGGCTCGCTCGGGATGGGCCCGAAGGTGACGAAGGCGATCGTCGACCTCGCGACCCTCCTCGACGAGTGCGCGCTGATGCTCGACCCCGCGCGGGAGGGCGGCGAGGCGAAGGTGCACGAGGTCCTGACGGCGCTCCTCACCCGCAGCGGCTACCTCGACATGCTCCGCGCCAGCCGCGACCCGCAGGACGAGGCCCGCGCCGAGAACGTCGACGAGCTCATCGCCGTCACCAAGGAGTTCGCGCGCAACAACCCGGACGGCGGGCTCGTGGACTTCCTCACCGAGGTCTCGCTGGTCGCCGCGGCCGACGACCTCGACGACGACTCCGGCACCGTCTCGCTGATGACGCTGCACACGGCGAAGGGCCTCGAGTACGACGCCGTGTTCCTCACCGGCATCGAGGAGGACCTGCTCCCGCACCGCATCTCGGCGAACGAGCCCGGCGGCCCGGCCGAGGAGCGGCGGCTGTTCTACGTGGGGATCACCCGGGCCCGCAAGCGCCTCTACCTCTCGCTCGCGATGACCCGCGCGCAGTACGGCGAGACGTCGGTCGCGATGCCGAGCCGGTTCCTGCAGGAGATCCCGGGAGAGCTGATCCAGTGGCGCCAGTCGCCCGGCGCGGCGACCTCGCGCGGCGGCACGCAGCCCCGGGCCCTGAACGCTCAGCGGCCCGGCTTCGGCAAGTCGCGATCGAACACCGAGTTCCGGGAGGCGCTCGCCGCGGCGCCGAAGGCCAAGGGCGAGTTCCCGAACCGGATCACCGGCATGGTGCGCGACAACGGCGACCTCGAGCTGATCGCGGGCGACCGCATCCGGCACACCGACTTCGGCGAGGGGCGTGTGAACGCGGTGACGGGCGAGGGCTCGAAGCGCGTGGCGCACGTGCTCTTCGACCAGGTGGGCGCGAAGAAGCTGCTGATCAAGGTCGCGCCGATCGAGAAGATCTAGTCCGGTGGCGGCCGGATCGGCGGCCGCGCGGCTCGCGACGGAGGTGTTCTCCCCGGCGGTCCTCGCGGTGCTCGTGCCGGTCGTGGTCGGCGCGCGCGTCGCGGATCCGGCCCTGCTCGGCGTCGCCTGGGGAGCGCTCGCGGCGCTCTTCGTCGGCGTGGTGCCCTACCTCGTCATCCGTCTGCTGATGCGCACCGGCCGGATCCACGGCGATCATCACGTGCCCGACCGGCGCGAGCGGGCGCTGCCGATCGCGCTGGCGCTGGTGTCGATCGCGGCCGGACTGGTGCTTCTCGCCGCGCTCGGCGCTCCTGCCGCGGTGACCACGTTCGGCGTGGTGACGGTGGCCGTGGTGCTCGCCGTCGGCGTGGTCAACCTGGTCTGGAAGCTGTCCGGGCACGCGGCGGTGGTCGCCACCTGCGCCGTCGTCGTGCTGATCGCCTACGGACCGCTCTCCCTGCTGATCAGCGTGCCCATCGTCCTCTGGGTCCTCTGGTCGCGGGTGCGCCTCGGCGCGCACACCCCCGCCCAGGTCCTCGCGGGCGCCGCGGTCGGCACCGTCCTCGCCGGGACCGTCTGGTCCCTGCTCGGCTGACGTCCGTCCCTTCCCGTGTGCCCTCTGGTCGCCGTCCGCGAGATGCCGCTCCGGTGCGCGGTAGGCCGTGGCAGGTTCACCCGAGTGGCATCTCGCGGAAGTGGTCAGCCGGCGTAGCGCGCGACGAGCTCCCGCTTGAGGATCTTGCCGCTGGGCCCGAGCGGGAGGGCGTCGACGAACTCGACGCGGCGGGGGAACTTGAAGGCGGCGAGGTGCTCGTTCGCGTAGGCGATCAGCTCCTCCGCGGTGGCGGTCGCCGACGGGGCGAGGATCACCGCGGCCATCACCTCCTGGCCGTGGCGCTCGTCCGGAATCCCGAAGACCGCCGCGTTCTGTACGGCCGGGTGCCCGATCAGCACCTCCTCGACCTCGCGCGGGTACACGTTGTAGCCGTTGCGGATGATCATGTCCTTCGTGCGGTCGAGGATGCGGATGTAGTCCTCCTCGTCCTTCGTGCCCAGGTCGCCGGTGCGGAACCAGCCGTCGATCACCGCCTCCGCGGTCGCCGCCGGGTTGCCGAGGTACCCCTTCATCAGGTTGTGCCCGCGCACCACGATCTCGCCGAGCTCGCCCCGGGGGAGCAGCTCGACGCGGTCGGTCACGTCGGGGCGGGCGACCTCGACCTCGACACCCCAGATCGGCGTGCCGACCGTGCCCGGCCGCGGCGGGACTCCGACGTGGTTGAAGGTGGCGACCGGGGAGGTCTCGGTGAGCCCGTAGCCCTCGTAGATCTCGACGCCGAACACCTCGCGGAAGCGCTCGATCACGGCGACGGGCAGGGCGGCGCCCCCCGAGACCGCGTAGCGCAGCGGCGGCCGGTCCTCGCGCCGGGTCGCGGCGTCGAGCAGGGCGACGTACATCGTGGGCACGCCCTCGAAGACCGTGCAGCCGTGGGCGATCATCGCCTCGAGCGCGGCGTCGCCGTCGAACTTCGGCACCAGGACGACCGTCGCGGCGGTGCGGAAGGCCGTGTTCATCGCGCAGACCTGCCCGAAGGTGTGGAAGAGCGGCAGGGCCCCGAGCACCACGTCGCCCCGGTGCAGGTCGAACGTGTTCATCAGCAGCACGTCCGACTGCGAGACGATCGCGAAGTGCGTCCCCTCCGCCCCCTTGGGCCGCCCGGTGGTGCCGCTGGTGTAGAGGATCGTCGCCGTGTCGGAGGGGGAGCGGGGCACGTAGCCGTCGATCGGGGTCGCCTCCGCGGCGAGGTCCTCCAGGCGCGGAAGGGGCGAGGCGGTGCCGTCGGGCACCATCACGCTCAGCACGGGAACGCCGGCGAGGTCCGCTCCGGCGGCCCCCTCGGCGAGCAGCGGAGCGGCGCACACGAGCGCGACGGCTCCGGAGTCGCGCAGGACGTAGGCGATCTCGTCGTGCTTGAGCAAGGCGTGCACGGGGACCACCACGGCGCCGAGCGCGAGGACGGCGAAGTAGCCGCGGGGGAAGTCGGGGACGTTCGGGACGAGCAGGGCCACGCGGTCGCCCGGTCCGATCCCCTGGGCGCGCAGGGCCCCGGCGTAGGCGCGGGTCTGCCGCCAGAGGGTCGCGTAGTCGACGGCCTGCTCGCCGACGCGGATGGCGATCGTGTCAGGGGTGCGCCGCGCCGCCTCCGCCAGGATGGCCGCGACGGAGAGGGTGCCGAAGCCGGCGGCGGGCGGGGGAGCGGCGGGGGCCTCGGCCGTGCGGGGTTCGGTGATGCTCATCAAGGCTCCAGTCGTCGTTGACCGCCGCGGCGGATGCCGGGTGATTCACCGTAGATCCGCCGGGCGGCCGCGTCGAGCGATCCGCACCGGATGTTCAGCACGGACGGGCGGGGAGTGCGCATCCCGGCGCCGAGCGGAAGGGGGGTGCGGGAGGCGCGGGCGGCTGCCTACAGTCGGACTGCTGCGGCCCGGTTCCGCGGGTCGGACGACGGGAGGCGCGATGCGCGGCGAGGCGACGCTCTACACGGATGCGGTGGTGACGGCTCCCTTCGCCCTCGCGGTGATCGCAGAGGCGACCGGCTCGCGCGTGGTCGGCGCGCGGACCGCGGACGCGCACGTTCCGCTCTACAGCGGTCCGACGAGCGCGCGGGTCGAGATCGCGGGGTTCGGCGACAGTGTGCCGGTCACCGTCGATGTGCGCGACGAGCGCGGGATCGACGAGGCGCGCGCGGCCGCGCAGGCGCTCGGGTTGGAGCTCGCCGCCTACGCGGGCTGGGAGGTCGTGGCCGGCTTCTGAGCGTCGCGTCGGACCCGGGCGAGGTAGTAGCGGCTGGGCGCCGTCCTCACGATCGCGGGCAGCAGGCGGTAGACGGCGAAGGTGCGCGAGAGCGCCCGCTCGAACCGCGCCTCCTGCCGTGCGGTCCAGTGGAAGCCGAAGGGCTCGCGGAGCGCCGCCGGGAGCAGGCCGGCGGTGATCAGGCGGAGGTAGGGGCCGAGCGGGCGCAGGTACCAGGCGGCGATGCTCGGGCCCAGCAGGTCGTGGGCGACGCGGCGGGCCGCGGGCGTCACCTCCAGGCGCTGCAGCTCCCGCTCCCAGTAGGCGTCGAACGCGGTGCGGGAGTCGGGCCAGAGGTCCGCGGGCATCTGCAGGGCCGCACCGACGACGACGGAGCGGCGCACGATGTCGTCCGCCTCCTCCTCGCTCAGCGCGCCGAAGGCGCCCTCGTAGAGCTGCAGCATCGACTGGGTGAGCGTCGCTGCGACCCAGCGCTGCAGCTCCGGGTCGAAGGCCGTGTAGCCGGGGCCGCGCACGGGCACGTGCGCCCTGTTCACCCGGCGGCGGACGGCGCGGACGTCCTCGGGAGTGCCGTAGTGCAGGACGTAGAGGTAGGAGAGCGTCCCGTGCAGGCGGTTCACGGCCCGGTGCACGAAGTCGGAGTGGTCGGCGACGCCCTGCCCGACCGCCGGATGCGCGATCTGGAGGAGGATCGCGCGCGCGCCCGCCAGCAGGAACACGCCCTCGCGGAAGACGTCCGGGGTGCGGGAGGCCGACGACATGGCTCCACGCTACGCGGGAGCGGCGGGCGGAGGAGGAGCCGGTGCCCCCGGCGGGTGTCCGGCGGGCGCGGAGCGACCGCACGGGAAGCCCGCGGCGGGTGCGGAGTAGACTCGGCGCGGCCCAGGGACAGTGCCGAGACTCCGGCGTCGTCCGGGCCACCTCGAACTCGAAACGCAAGCGCGCTCGGCGCGGAATGGGAATGCAGCGTGGATCTCTTCGAATACCAGGCCCGTGATCTGTTCGAGAAGTACGGCGTCCCCGTGCTCCCGGGCATCGTCGCCGACACGCCGGAGGAGGTGCGCGCCGCGGCGGAGAAGCTCGGCGGCGTCACCGTCGTCAAGGCGCAGGTCAAGATCGGCGGCCGCGGCAAGGCGGGCGGCGTGAAGGTCGCGAAGACCCCCGAGGACGCGTTCGCCGCGGCGCAGTCGATCCTCGGCCTCGACATCAAGGGCCACGTCGTCAAGCGCGTCATGGTCGCCGGCGGTGCGCGCATCGACCGCGAGTTCTACTTCTCGGTGCTGCTGGACCGGGCCAACCGCTCCTACCTCTCGCTCACCTCCTACGAGGGCGGCATGGAGATCGAGCAGCTCGCCGTCGAGCGCCCCGACGCCCTCGCGCGCGTCGAGGTCGTCCCCGGCCAGGGCATCGACCAGGCCAAGGCCGAGGAGATCGCGCGCGCGGCGAAGTTCCCGGAGGAGCTGATCGCCAAGGTCGCGCCCGTCCTGGTGAAGCTCTACGACGTCTACACCGGCGAGGACGCCACGCTCGTCGAGGTGAACCCGCTCGTGCTCACCGAGGAGGGCGACATCGTCGCGCTCGACGGCAAGGTCTCGCTCGACGAGAACGCCGGCTTCCGCCACGCGGACCACGCCGCGCTCGAGGACAAGGACGCCGCCGACCCGCTCGAGGCGAAGGCCAAGGAGAACGACCTCAACTACGTGAAGCTCGACGGCGAGGTCGGCATCATCGGCAACGGCGCCGGCCTGGTCATGTCGACCCTCGACGTCGTCGCCTACGCCGGAGAGAGGCACAACGGCGTGAAGCCGGCCAACTTCCTCGACATCGGCGGCGGAGCCTCCGCCCAGGTGATGGCGAACGGCCTCGACGTGATCCTCGGCGACGAGCAGGTCAAGAGCGTCTTCGTCAACGTCTTCGGCGGCATCACCGCG
Organism: Rathayibacter sp. AY2B7; assembly: GCF_002931635.1. NCBI lineage: Bacteria > Bacillati > Actinomycetota > Actinomycetes > Micrococcales > Microbacteriaceae > Rathayibacter > Rathayibacter sp. AY2B7. Next base: position 9,324 of record NZ_PSUC01000088.1, read on the forward strand.
TGCGACGCGGTCGCCAACGGCATCCTCCAGGCGCTCGAGATCCTCGGCGACTCGGCCACGAAGCCGCTCGTCGTCCGCCTCGACGGCAACAAGGTCGAGGAGGGCCGCGCGATCCTCCAGGCCGCCGCCAACCCGCTCATCACGCTCGCCGCGACCATGGACGAGGGCGCCGACAAGGCCGCCGAACTCGCCGCCGCGTAACGGACCCGACGACTCAAGGAATCAGAGAACAAGCATGTCGATCTTCCTCACCAAGGACTCCAAGGTCATCGTCCAGGGCATCACCGGCGGCGAGGGCACCAAGCACACCGCGCTGATGCTCAAGGCCGGCACGAACGTGGTCGGCGGCGTCAACGCCCGCAAGGCCGGCACGACCGTCACCCACGGCGACGTCGAGCTCCCCGTCTTCGGCACCGTGAAGGAGGCGATGGAGGCCACCGGCGCCGACGTCTCGATCGCGTTCGTGCCGCCCGCCTTCTCGAAGGACGCCGTCATCGAGGCGATCGACGCCGAGATCGGCCTCCTCGTCGTCATCACCGAGGGCATCCCGGTGCAGGACTCCGCGGAGTTCTGGGCGTACGCGCAGGAGAAGGGGAACAAGACCCGGATCATCGGCCCGAACTGCCCCGGCATCATCACGCCGGGCGAGTCGCTCGTGGGCATCACCCCCGCGACGATCACCGGCAAGGGCCCGATCGGCCTCGTCTCGAAGTCGGGCACCCTGACCTACCAGATGATGTACGAGCTGCGCGACCTCGGCTTCTCGACCGCCATCGGCATCGGCGGCGACCCGATCATCGGCACGACGCACATCGACGCGCTCGCCGCGTTCGAGGCCGACCCCGAGACGAAGGCGATCGTGATGATCGGCGAGATCGGCGGCGACGCCGAGGAGCGCGCCGCGGACTTCATCAAGGCGAACGTCACGAAGCCCGTCGTCGGCTACGTCGCGGGCTTCACCGCCCCCGAGGGCAAGACGATGGGCCACGCCGGCGCCATCGTCTCCGGCTCGGCCGGCACCGCGCAGGCCAAGAAGGAGGCCCTCGAGGCCGCGGGCGTGAAGGTCGGCAAGACGCCGTCCGAGACGGCCGCCCTGCTCCGCGAGGTCTACGCGGCGCTCTAGCGCCCGTCCTCCCCGCACCACCGTCGGAACGGACGGTGCCCCTGCTCCGGCGGGCGGCGCCGTCCGTTCCGTCGTCGGGGCGGGTCCGGCCGGAGTAGCGTCGCAGCGTGACCCGCCGCCTCGGACTCGACCTGCTGACCTTCGTGCCGTACCCGGAGGGCCCCGAGCAGCCCGGCGACGCCGGGCGGAGCCTCGAGGACGGGCTGGCCCTGCTCGAGCTCGCCGAGGAGCTCGGCTACGGCACCGGCTGGGTCCGCGTGCGGCACTTCGAGCGCTACCTCGCGTCTCCGATGACCTTCTTCGCGGCCGCCTCCCAGCGGACCCGCCACCTCCGCCTCGGTACCGCGGTCATCGGCGCCCGCTACGAGTCGCCCGTGCGCCTCGCCGAGGACGCCGCGACCGTGGACCTGCTCTCGGGCGGACGCCTCGACCTCGGCGTCAGCAGCGGCTTCCCGCATCTCGCCTCCGTCTTCGACGGGGTGTTCGGGCAGGCCGAGCGCGACTTCCGCGAGGAGGCGCAGGAGCGTATCGCGCGACTCCGCGAGGCGCTCTCGGGCGCCGTGCTCGGCGTCGCGGAGTCGGCCCTGATGTCGGTCCCGGTCGGCGCTCCGCTCGTCCAGCAGCCGCACGCGCCCGGCCTCGCCGAACGGCTCTGGTACGGGGCGGGAACGGTGTCCTCCGCGGTCCGGGCGGGCGAGCAGGGCATGCACCTGCAGGTGTCCACGCTCAACACGGAGGAGACGGGCCTGCCGTTCGCCGAGCAGCAGGCGGTGCAGATCCGCGCCTATCGCGAGGCCTTCGCCGCCGCGCACCCGGGGCGCACATCGAGGGTGACGGCGGGCCGCATCGTGCTGCCGCTGCTCGACGCCGCCGACGAGGAGGCGCACCGCCCCTTCATCGAGGGCTACCTCGCGCGGATGGACGACGAGGGCCGCCCCCGCACGGCCGACCGGTCGATCATCGCCGCCCCGATGCGCTTCAGCCCCCTCCACGTCGGGAGCCCGGAGCGGATCGTCGCGTCGCTCGCCGCGGATCCGGCGCTCGCGGAGGCGGACGCGCTCACGGTGACGCTCCCGGCGGTCGGCGGGGTGGAGTCGCACCGGCGCATCCTGCGCGCCGTCGCCGAGCGCATCGCCCCGCAGCTGGGCTGGACGCCCGGGGCCTGAGGGTCAGCGCCGCGCGAGCAGTGCCCGGACGGGCCGCTGCAGCAGGAGCAGGAGCAGCCACCAGAGCCCGACCGACGGGACCAGCAGCGCCAGCGCCAGTGCGACGAGGAGCAGCGCGAAGGGCAGCAGGGCGGGCGCGAGCGGCAGGGGCCCTGCGCCGGGCCGCCTGAGCTCCGGGTGCCGGGAGAGGCGCAGCTCGATCAGGACCAGCGCCCCGCTCATCGCGGCCATCGTGCCGATGTAGAGCCCGATCGTCGCCCGGGAGTCCGGGAACAGCGCCAGCGCGCTCGTCGAGAACGGGAAGAACGCCAGCGCGGCCAGCCAGAGCAGGTCCAGCCACACCAGGGCGCCGTCGTAGTCCCCGGCGGACTCGAAGACGCGGTGGTGGGGGATCCAGAAGACGGCGATGACCGCGAAGGAGAGCGCGAAGGCGAGGACCGAGTCCAGGTGCTCCGCGAGCAGCGCCGGGACTCCGCCGCCCTCCCGGGCGACCTCGGGAGCCAGCTGCACCAGCGGCAGGACGAGGACGGTGATGGCGATGGCGGCGGTCGCGTCCGAGAAGTTGACGAGCCGGTCGAGCCCGCGCTCCGTCCGGCGGTGAGCCGATCGTCCCCCGGGGCGCCCGCGGTGCACCAGGTGCTCGATCGGACCCGAGAGCAGGAGCAGCAGGAGCGCGAACATGTTGACGGCCGGCACCGCGACGGCGAGCACGAGGGCCGCGAGAAGGACGCCGATCACGATCAGCGACCTCGAGAGGGAGCGCCGCGGCTCCGCCCCCGGGGCCAGGAGATCCGGATCGCGGCGCACGATGAGCTGCATCGCGAGGGTCGCCGCGCTCGCCGCGATCATCGTGCCGATGTAGAGCGCGATGACGCTGCTGTCGGTGTCGAGCACGTTCGAGATCAGGTTCGCCGCGAAGGGGAGCAGGACGACCGCGGCCAGCCAGACGAAGTTCGCGACGACGAGCGCGGGCGAGTACCGGGCCACGCCCTCGAAGACGGAGTGGTGGACCGCCCAGAGCCGCCCGATCACGGCGAACGTGATGAAGAAGGCGGAGAGGGTGCCGTAGTGCCCGGTGAGGAGGGACCCCAGATCGGCCGCGCGGCCCTCCTCGACCACGTCGACCAGGGGGAGGACGAGGAACGTGATGGCGATGGCGACGACGGCGTCGGAGAAGTTCACGAGGCGGTCCAGGCCGCGCTCCGTCCGTGCGTCCGAGGTCCCCGTCATGGCTCCGACACTAGAGGGCCGGGCGGCGCGCCCCTGACCCGCCTCCGAGCGCGCCGCCGCTAGGCTCGTCAGGCCCATGAACCGGATCACCGTCGCCCTCCTCGCCGCCTTCGACGCCGCGCTGTCGGCGCTGATCGGGATCGCGATCCCGCTCGTCCCGCTGACCGTCCTCTGGGCCGTGCAGTACGACACGACGGTCGACTTCGGCGTGTTCTGGCGGGTCGCCGCCGACGCCTGGCTGCTCGGCCACGGGGCCGACCTGCAGGCGGCGCTGGCCCCCGACTCCGCCCTCGCCGTCGCGCTGCCCGGAGGCGCGGACGCCTTCCCGGTGACGATCGCCCCGCTGGCGTTCGCACTCCTCACCGTGCTGCTCGGCGCGCGCACCGGCCGCCGCGCCCAGGAGTCGCCGTTCCGGGCCATCGGCGTCCTCGTCGCGATCGCGACCTACCTGGCGATCGCGCTCCTGGTCTCGCTCGGATCCGCGGACCCGGCCGCCACCGTCGATCCCCTGCAGGGGACGCTGCTGCCGCCGCTCGTCTTCGCGCTGGGGGTACTCGTCGGAGCAGCGCTCCACTCCGCCCGCAGCGACGAGGCCGACCCCCTCGGCGAGCTGGCCGCCTCCGCGCTCGACCGCGTCCCCGCGCCGGGGCCCGGGCTCGTCCTCGCGTCGCTGCGCGGGGGAGCGCTCGCCGCGGCGGGCGTGGTCGGCGTCGCGGCGGTGCTCGTCGCCGTGCTGCTGGTCGTGCACTACACCTCGGTCGTCGCGCTCTACGAGAGCCTGGGCGCCGAGGCGCTCGGCGGCCTGGCCCTCACTCTCGGGCAGCTGGCGTTCCTCCCGAACCTGGTGATCTGGGCGGCGAGCTGGCTGATCGGCCCGGGCTTCGCCCTCGGCACCGGCTCCTCCGTGAGCGCGGCCGGGACGCTGCTCGGACCGATCCCGTCGATCCCGGTCCTCGCCGCCCTGCCCGCAGGGGACTCGGCCTTCGGATTCCTCGGACTGCTCGTGCCGCTGCTCGCCGGGTTCGCCGCGGGATGGCGTCTGCGCCGCAGTGTGATCGAGGCGCTCGACGGACGCTCGCTGCTGCGCTGGGGCGCGGCCGCGGCCGGCGGGATCGGCGTGGTCGGCGGCCTGCTGCTCGGGCTCCTCGCCTGGTTCTCAGCGGGCGCCGCCGGGCCCGGGCGGCTCGCCCAGGTGGGCCCGGACCCGCTCGTCGTCGGGGCGGTCGCCGCCCTCGAGCTCGCGCTGGCCGCGGGCCTGGGCCTCGCCGCGGGCCGCAGCCGACGCGGCTGACGCCGGCGGAGGCGTCCCCCTAGACTTGCGCAGTGCTGAAGTTGGTCGTGCTCCTCTCCGGCGGCGGATCGAACCTCCGCGCCCTGCTGGACGCCACCGGCGACGAGGGCTTCCCCGCCCGCATCGTCGCGGTCGGCAGCGACACCGACGCCGAGGGCTTCCGCCACGCCGAGGAGCGCGGAGTCCCCGCCTTCACGGTCGCGCCGCGCGACTTCTCCTCCCGCGACGAGTGGGGCGCCGCCCTGCTCGGGCGCATCCGGGAGTGGGAGCCCGACCTCGTCGTCTGCGCGGGCTTCATGCGCATCCTGCCGCCCGTGGTGGTGGACGCACTCAGCCCGCGGATGATCAACACGCATCCCGCACTGCTGCCCCTCTTCCCCGGCGCCCACGCCGTCCGCGACGCCCTCGCCGCCGGCGCGACCGAGACCGGCGTCACCGTGCACGTGATCGACACCGGCGTCGACACGGGACCCGTCATCGCCCAGGAGAGCCTCGCCGTGCTCCCCGGCGAGAGCGAGGACGCGCTGCACGAGCGCATCAAGACCATCGAGCGTCGCCTGCTGGTGCAGACGGTGCTCGACATCGCCCACGGAACCGTCGACCTCGAGGAGCTCGCCCGCGCATGAGCATCACCGCCCACGACCCCAGCAGCTACGACGACCGCGACCGGGTCCCCGTCCGCCGGGCGCTGATCTCGGTCAGCGACAAGACCGGCCTGCTCGAGCTCGGAGCGGCGCTCGCCGCGGCCGGCGTCGAGCTCGTCTCCACCGGCTCGACCGCAGCGACCCTCCGCGGCGCCGGCCACGAGGTCACCGACGTCTCGGCCGTCACCGGGTTCCCGGAGTCGCTCGACGGCCGCGTGAAGACGCTGCACCCGGCCGTGCACGCGGGCATCCTCGCCGATCTGAGGCTCGCCTCGCACCGCGAGCAGCTGGAGCAGCTCGACATCGCCGCGTTCGAGCTGGTCGTGGTGAACCTGTACCCGTTCCGCGAGACCGTCGCCGGCGGCGCCGACGCGGCGACCGTGGTCGAGAACATCGACATCGGGGGCCCGGCCCTCGTCCGCGCCTCCGCGAAGAACCACGCGAACGTCGCGATCGTCGTCGACCCGGCCGACTACTCCGGGATCGCGACCGCCCTCGCCGACGGCGGCACGACGCTCGCCGCGCGCCGCACCCTGGCGGCCCGCGCCTTCGCGCACACCGCCTCCTACGACTCCGCCGTCGCCGCCTGGTTCGCCGGGCAGGAGGCGGCCGAGGGCGTCGAGGGCTCGGTCGAGATCCGCGGGACCCTGCAGCAGGTCCTCCGCTACGGCGAGAACTCGCACCAGAAGGCGGCCCTCTACGTCTCTCCCGACGGCACCGGCATCGCGCAGGCGACACAGCTGCACGGCAAGGAGATGTCCTACAACAACTACGTCGACGCCGACGCCGCCGTCCGCGCGGCGTACGACTTCGTACTGCCCGCCGTCGCGATCATCAAGCACGCGAACCCGTGCGGCATCGCGATCGCGAGCTCGAAGGCGATCGACCCCATCGCCTCCGCCCACCGCCGCGCCCACGAGTGCGACCCGGTGTCGGCCTTCGGCGGCGTCATCGCCGCGAACCGGCCCGTCACCCTCGCCATGGCCGAGACGGTGAAGGAGATCTTCACCGAGGTGCTCGTCGCCCCCGGCTTCGAGCCCGAGGCGCTCGAGGTGCTGAAGACCAAGAAGAACCTGCGCCTGCTGCAGCTCCCCGACTTCTACGCCCCCGTCGAGCGCGAGTTCAAGCAGATCTCCGGCGGCCTGCTGCTGCAGGAGCCGGACCGCTTCATCGGCGGCCCCGGCGAGGTCAGCTCCGGCTGGCAGCTCGTCGCCGGCGAGCCCGCCGACGCCGACGGAGGCGCCGCCCTTGGCGAGGAGGATCGCGTTCGACTTGACGGCGCGGCAGGCCTTCCACGCGAACTCGAGGTCGAGCATCGTGTC
>NZ_PSUC01000089.1:0-15790 GCF_002931635.1 Rathayibacter sp. AY2B7
CGCGAACCCGCCGAGCATCATCACGCCCAGCGGCACTCCGAGCAGCCCCGCGAGCGCGACCGCGGCGAAGCCGGGCACCATCATCACGATCCCCGTCTCTTCCGCCCGTTCCGTCCCGTCCCGTCCCAGGAGGACCGATGCCGTCCCGCTCCGCCCGCACCACCGGGATCGTCCTCGCCGCCCTCGGACTCGTCGCCGTCGTCCTCGCGATCGTTCTGCTCGTCCGGCCCGCCGGCGGCGGAGCGCCCGGCGCAGCCACGGCGTCCGCGGGCCCGTCCTCAGCGCCGTCCGGGACCGCTCCGGCGCCGTCCGCCGCTCCCGGCTCCCCGGAGGCCGCCGACGGCGCCGCCGCCCCCGCGCCGACGGCCTCCGCCGCTCCGTCCGACACCGAGCCGGGCACCGGATCCGATGCTCCTCCCGCGATCGTCTCCTTCGCCTCCACCCCCGCCTCCGTCGACTGCGAGGGCGACCGCACCGCATCCGTCCCGCTCGCCCTGTCGTGGGAGACGAGCGGAGGCGCCACCGCCCGCCTGGCCGTCGGCACCACCGACGCGAGCGCGGGCGAGCCCGTCGACCTCGCGGCGTCCGGCTCCGCCGCCGTCACCGCCGACTGCCGCGACTCCGAGACCCTGATCACCCTTGCCGTCCTCGCCCCCGACGGCACCACCGCTCAGCGCACCCTCGTCGTCCCCGCCTCCTGAACCGCTCCGCCCGCGCGGAGGCGGTCACGGAGGCGTCGAGCGGCCCCGGCACGGCAGAATGGGACACGATGACCTCCACACCCCCTCCGCTCGGCCTGCTCCTCGACGTCGACGGGCCCATCGCGAGCCCCGTCACGCGCACGATCTCGATCCCCGAGATCGCCGACGACCTCGTCACCCTGGCCAACGCCGGCATCCCGATCGTGTTCAACACGGGCCGCTCCGACGCGTTCCTGCGCGAGCGGGTCCTGCCCGCGCTCCTCGAGCGCGGCGTCTCGGCCGAGGCCCGCATCGTGTGCGTCTGCGAGAAGGGCGCCGTCTGGTTCACCGTCGACTACCGCGGCACCTCGGAGCCGATCGTCGACGAGTCGCTCGCGATCCCCGAGCCGGTGGCCCGCGACCTCGAGCGGATGATCCGCTCCGACTACGACGACCTGGTCTTCTTCGACGAGACCAAGCGCGCCATGGTCTCGGCCGAGCAGCTGGTCGACCTGCCGAGCGAGGACTACCTCGAGCGCCAGCTCGTCTTCGACGCCGACGCGCTGCAGATCATGACCGCCGCGGGCCTCGGAGTCGAGCGCCGCGGCATCCGGTACCCGAACGAGGAGGGAACGGTCGACTTCCGCATCGACCCGACCGTCATCTCGACCGACATCGAGTCGAACCGGCTCGGCAAGGACCTCGGCGCCCAGCGCGCCGTGGAGCTGCTCGGAGCGACCGGCGCGATCCCGCAGCGCTGGCGCACGGTCGGCGACTCCCGGAGCGACTACGCGATGGCCGACTGGCTGTTCGAGCACGCCTACGACGTCGCCCACGTCGACGTGCGGCCCGCGGAGGGCGTGCCCGAGAAGCCCTACCCGGTCCTCGTCGTCGACGGAGCCGTGAACGATGCGGCCGGCGCCGCCGTGCTCCGCCGCTGGACCGAGCTCGTCGCCGACGAGACGACGCCCGAGGTCGGCGGCACGATCTCGCTCCACTCGCGCGGCTGATCCGCCACCCCTCGCCGCCCCCGCCGCGGGCCCGTTAGCGTTCGAGCATGAGAATCGCAGTCACCGGTGGATCCGGCAAGCTCGGCCGCCACGTCGTCACCCGCCTCCGCGCCTCCGGGCACGAGGTGTTCAACCTGGACCGTGCGGGGGACCGCGGCGCGGGCTTCGTCCGCATCGACATCGCCGACTACGGCCAGGTCGTGGACGCGCTGCAGTCGGTGAACGACCAGTACGAGGGCATCGACGCGCTCGTGCACCTCGCCGCGATCCCCGCGCCGGGCCTCGTGCCCGACGTCGCCACGTTCCACAACAACATGATCGCGACGTTCAACGCGTTCCACGGAGCGATCCGTGCCGGCATCCGCAACGTCGTCTACGCCTCCAGCGAGACCGTGCTGGGCCTGCCCTTCGACGTCCCGCCGCCCTACATCCCGGTCGACGAGCAGTACCCGGCGCGCCCGGAGTCGGTCTACTCGCTCACCAAGCACCTCGAGGAGCAGATGGCGATCGAGCTGTGCCGCTGGCACCCGGACCTGAAGATCACGGGCCTGCGCTTCTCGAACGTCATGGACGAGGCCGACTACGCCGAGTTCCCGTCGTTCGACTCCGACGCGCTGCTGCGCAAGTGGAACCTCTGGGGCTACATCGACGGACGCGACGGAGCGCAGGCGGTCGAGAAGGCGCTGCTCGCCGAGACGACCGGGTTCGACCGCTTCATCATCGCCGCGGCCGACACCGTGATGACGCGCCCCAACGCCGAGCTGGTGGCCGAGGTGTTCCCCGGCGTCGAGCTGCGCGGCGACCTCGGGACGACCGGCACCCTGCTCTCGATCGACCACGCCCGCGAGGTCCTCGGCTACGCCCCCGAGCACTCCTGGCGCGACTCGCAGCAGGTCTGATCCGCGGGCCCGGCGCATCGGGATCCGCGCTGTTCGTCGGTGGTGGACCTCGATGCGCGGGCTGCGCCCGCTCCTCGATCAGCAGGGGTGCGGCCGGCCCGTGACCGTGCTGATCGAGGAGCCGCGCAGCGGCTTATCGAGACCCACCCCGTTCGTGCGCGGCTCGGCCCGCCGCCCCACGCACGAGCGCGCCCGGTCCGCAGGACGACTGCAGGCCGGGCGCGCTCCGTGGAGCCGAGGATCAGCTCGGGATGTAGTTGAAGGTGTCGGGGTCGGGGCCGGTGCGGTGGCCGCGGTCGAGCGCCGTGATGTCGGTCATCGCCTCGTCGTCGAGCTCGAAGTCGAAGAGGGCGAAGTTCTCCTCCACGCGCTTGCGGGTGACCGACTTCGGGAAGACGATGTCGCCGCGCTGGATGTGCCAGCGGAGCACGACCTGCGCCGGGCTGCGGTCGACGTTGCGCGCGATGCGGGTGATGGTGTCGTCGTCGAGGACGAGGCCCTGCGCGATGGGCGACCAGGCCTCGGTCGCGATGCCGTGCTCGGTGCCGTAGGCGCGGAGCTCCTGCTGCACGAGGTAGGGGTGCACCTCGATCTGGTTGACGGCCGGGACGATGGTCGCCTCGGCGCGGAGCCGGTTGAGGTGGTTGGTCTGGAAGTTGGAGACGCCGATCGCCTTCGCCTTGCCGCTGCGGTAGATCTCCTCCATCGCCTTCCACGTCTCCAGGTAGTCGCCCACGTTCGGAAGCGGCCAGTGGATGAGGAACAGGTCGACGTAGTCGAACTTCAGCTCGCCGAGGGTGACGTCGATCGCGGCGAGAGCGTCCTCGCGGGCGTGGAAGCCGTTGTTGAGCTTGCTGGTCACGAAGACCTCGGAGCGGTCGAGGCCGGAGGCGCGGACGGCCTCGCCGACGCCCGCCTCGTTGCCGTACATCTCGGCGGTGTCGATGTGGCGGTAGCCGACCTCGAGGGCCGCCAGGGTCGCGTCCTTGGTCTCGGCCGGGTCGATCTGGAACACGCCGAAGCCCAGCTGCGGGATCTCCACGCCGTTGTTCAGGGTGATCGTGGGGACCGTTGCGATGTCGTCGCTCATGAGCGAGTACGTCCTTTCGTCGGGGCGAGGGCGCAGTGGAGCCGCGCTGTCGTGCCTCCAGTTCATCGCCTGCGGCTCCCAGCATCAACCCCTTGCGCGCTCGGCGGACATCCAGCTTCCCCGCGGAGGAGGAGTCGGATCCCCCGAGCAGAGGTGCGCCCGCCCGGGAACGCCGAAGGCCCCCGGCACGGATGCCGGGGGCCTTCGAGGAGCGCGACTTACGCGCGGGACTTGCGGCCGACGATCGCGCCGTAGATGAGGAGGACGACGATCGCACCGACGACGGAGACGATGATGCTCACGATGTTGATGCCGTTGACGGCGTCCTGGATGCCGAACAGCGTGCTGAGGAAGCCGCCGAGCAGCGCGCCCACGATGCCGAGGACGATCGTGATGATCCACCCGCCGCCCTGCTTGCCCGGGAGGATGAGCTTGGCGAGCGCCCCGGCGATGAGGCCGAGGATGATCCAGCTGATGATGCCCATGATGTTTCTCCTTCAGTTCGTGCTCGATCGGCCGTTCCGATGCGAGCGGAGACACCGGCCCGGTGTCCTGTGAGTCGTGGAAGCGGGGGTCAGCGGAGGCGGCGCTGCACCTTGTCGCGGGCCTTGCTCGCGATGGCGGTGAGCTGCTTGGCCTCGCGCTTGGAGGTCTTCTTGAGCTTCTTGCGGGTCTTCTTCGTGGCCGGGTCGTTCCACACGCCGAGTGCGAGGTGGCGCAGCTCTTCGTAGCGGCCACGGCCGGCGCGGGAGCCGAACACGTAGGCGGTGAAGGCGACCAGTGCCAGCAGGACGAGGCGGGGATTCATGCAGTGACCCTTCCATCGGAGAGCACCGGGTCGTGCTCGACACCCATTTGACTCTCCTGCGCAATCCGTGACAAACCACGGCCCGACCATTGACAGGGACCCCTCGCATCGTGTTGCGCGTGCGCGTGTACCCGATTCAGCCGCAGGCCGGAGACGTCTCGGCCGGGAAGCGGGCGTGGAGGTAGCGGCCGTAGCCGCCCTCGACCCGGTTGTCGCGGCGGCCGGAGGTGACCACCTCGCCGCGGTCCGTCGCTCCGACCCGGGCGCCGCTCGCGCGCAGCCGCTCGATGAGCAGGACGTCCTCGTGCAGCGGCTCCCGCCCGAAGCCGCCCGCGGCGAGGTACGCGCTCGCGCGGACGCCGAGGTTCGCGCCGTGGATGCTGCCGATCGACTCCTCCCGCGCGCGGACGTCGCGCCAGCGCGAGTAGGCGCCGGGGGAGAGGTCGGCCGGGTCGGGCCGGACCGTGCCGAGCAGCGCGTCGTGCCGTCGGGCGTGCTCGACGTGGGCGGCCAGCCAGTCGCGGGGCACCACGGTGTCGGCGTCGGTGTTGGCGATCCACACCTGCTCGAGCGGAGCGGTGACGGAGGAGAGGGCGTGCGCGATCCCGGCGGAGCGGGCGGCGCCGACTCCGCAGCGGGCGAGCTCCAGCACCTCGGCTCCGGCGGCAAGTGCCCGCTCGACGGTCGCGTCGGAGCAGCCGTCCGCGGCGACCAGGAGGCGCACCCGGATGCCGGGCGCCCGGTGGGAGAGGTGGGTCGCGCTCGCCTGGACGGAGCCGATCAGGCCGCCGATCCGCTCCTCCTCGTCGAGGGCGGGCACGACGACCAGCACCTGCGCGAGCCGGCTCACACCAGCCCCGTCCGGCGGGCGACCGAGCGGGAGTCGCGGGCGTGGACCTCGAGCAGGACGTCCTCCTCCTCGTGGCGGGCGAGGCGGTGCAGGCCCAGCTCCGCCACGGCGGACTGCACGGCGTCGCCGTCCAGAGCGAGCCCCTCGATCGGATGCCGCCAGTGCACGGTGACGAGCTCCCCCGCGGGGGCGAGGGCGTCGCGGACGGTGCGCAGCACGCCGGGGAGGGCGTCGCCGAGGTAGTAGCCGACCTCCGAGAGCACGACCAGGTCGAACGGGCCCTCCGGCACGCCGCGGGTGATGTCGTGGTGCTCGACCCGCACGTGCTCGAGCGGAGCGAGGCGGCGGGCGGCGCGCTCGACGGCGGCGCTCGACACGTCGATCGCCAGCAGGCGGTCGGCCCGGTCGGCCAGCGCCTCGGCCAGCACGCCGATCGAGGCGCCGATCTCCAGCACCGAGCCGTAGCGCTGCTCCGGCAGGCTCGCGAGTGTCAGGGCGCGCTTGCGCTGCTCGTACCAGCGGCTCGTGTACCCCCACGGGTCCTCGTGGCGGGCGTACAGCTCGTCGAAGTAGCTCATGCGATCCTCACCAGCCGGTCGTCCCCGGTGAAGGTGCGCAGGAAGAGCGGATGGAGCACCGGACCGGTCCCGTCGGGCCCGGGGCGGGTCTGGCTGGGGTAGCGGGAGCGGGCGCGGCGGGTGCGCTCGAGCAGCTCGTCGTCGAGCGGCAGGCGCACGAGGTCGCCCCACGGCACCTCGGGGTCCTCCGGGGCCGCCCAGTGCCACAGCCAGATCGGCGCGGCGAGGAGCGGCTGCCCGAGCTCGCGAGCGACCTCCGCGCAGATCTCGCCGACCACGCGGTGGTCCCGGTGCCCGTCCCCGGTCCAGGTGGAGAGGAGGAGGACGGTCCCGGGGGCGCCGGCCGCCCGCTCGCGCACCTCGCGTGCGATGCGCTCGCGGTGCTCCGGGGTCGCCGAGTCCGGCACGTCGAGGAAGGCGAGCCCGATGCCGGGGCCGAGCTCCGCCAGTGCGTCCGAGGCCTCCCGCCGGCGCTCGGCGGCGAGGTCCGCGTCCCGCTCCCCGTGCGCCGCGGCTCCGTCGGTCACGACGACGACGTCGACCGCGATCCCGCGCCGACGCGCGAGCGCGATGGTGCCGCCGCAGCCGAGGGTCTCGTCGTCGGCGTGCGCCACGACCACCAGGACGTGCCGGATCCCGTCGGGCAGGGTCAGCTCCGGGAGGCGGTCGCGGCGGCCGTCCGCGGTCCAGCGCTCGAGAGGAGTGCCCTCGAGGCGCCCGTCGAAGGGCTGGCTCACCAGGAGGCCGCCTCGCCCGAGGCGAGCACGGCGCGGCCGAGAGCGGCGTCGTCGCGCTCGGCGTGGTGCTGGCGGACGTAGAGCGCGAGGTCGGCGACGCGCTTGGCGTGCTCGGCGTCGAGGGCGAGCGGAGCCGGGCCGAGCGCGCGGCCGGCGCGGAGCAGGATCTCCTCGACCGCTCCGGCGACGCTCGCCCGCACGCGCTTGGCGAGCAGTGAGCCGCGGGGGCCGTCGGCCTCGCCCGCGTCGATCGCCGCGGCGGCCTCGTCCAGCGCCCGGCGCGACGCGGAGAGCGCCGTGTCGATCGCTCCGAGGTGGGCCAGGAGGTGCGGGTCCTCGCGTCGGGCTGCCGCCGCCGCGACGGCCGCCGCGACTCCGAGGGCTCCGCCGTGCCAGCAGGCGGCGACGCCGATGCCGCCCCAGGCGAAGCCGGGCCGCGAGAGGTACCAGCCGACGTCGCCTACGGGGACGGCGCGGGTGCCGGAGAAGCGGACCGGTCCGCTGGGCACCTCCGTCAGGCCCCGCGCGTGCCAGGCGTCCTGCTCCGGCGTCGCCGACCCGTCCCGCAGCGCCACGGCGAAGAGGCGGCGCTCGCCGGAGGCGTCCCCGACGTGGGCGGTGACGAGGGCGGCGTCGAGGCGGTCGGCCAGCGAGCACCAGGGCTTCACGCCGTCGAGCAGCCAGTCGCCGTCGCTCTCGCGGGCGACCAGAGGATCCCCGCCGCCCTCGGCCGCGAAGACCCCCCAGGTGGGGTCGGCGGCGACTCCGAGTCCGGACGGGTCGAGCTCCGCCTCGCCGAGGATCGCGAGAGCGTCGAGGTGCGGCTCCACCGCACGCGCGACGCCGAGGTCGTGCCGAGCCAGGCGCTCGAGGAGACCGTGCAGCTCGGCGGTGCGACCGGTGCCGGGCCGGGGCGCGTCGGCGCTCAGACCGCGCGCGAAGCCGAGCGCGCCGTCGACGTCGTGGGGGAGGAGAGAGGAGGAGTGCTGGTCCATCGCCTCCGAAACTACGCAGTCGAGCGGGCGGCGTCCGGCGATTGTCCCCGAACGGACGGGGTGCTAGGCGTCAGATGTCGAGGTCGTTGATCCTGTGCAGGAGAGAGGCGAAGAGCTCGACGTCGGCGAGCGCCCAGCTGCGCAGCTCCTCGTGCATCAGCGCCTGGTTCGAGCTGCGGATCTCGCGCAGCCGCGCGGCGGTCGCCGGAGTCACCGAGAGGATCGTGGCGCGGCCGTCCTGCGGGTCGGGGGTGCGCTCGAGGAAGCCGAGGCGGTCGAGCGCCGTGATCTGGCGGCTGAGCGCCGACTTGTCCATCTCGAGGAGCTCGGCCAGCACGCCCGAGTGCACGGGTCCGCGGCGCTCGAGCGCCGAGATCGTCTTGTAGCCCAGCGGCGTCAGCTCCGGGTGGAGCCGCTCGGCGTAGGAGCGCATCGCCGCCCGCACGCGGTTGAAGAGGGTGCTGAGCTCGCCCTCCACCGAGGCGATCGCGGAGTCGACGTCGCGGGCGGAATCGGGAGTCGGGCAGGTCATGCCTCCAGCATCCCGCGTGCGGGCCCTCCTCCTCGACTTGCGCCCGCGCGCCGCGATGACGTACGCTTCCCGAAGCCAAAGACCGCCGGTTTCCGGTGTGCGCACGAGCAGGGCCCCGGCCCCGCGGATCGCCACCGGACGAAGGATTCGCGAAGCGAATTGCCCGCGCAGGTGCACGAGTTCAGTTCCGCCTCACCGCGATCCCGAAGCTCCGCGCCCCTGTGCCGGAGCTTTTTTCTTTGCCTGCCTTCGGGCTACCGGCACGAGAATTCACAGGAGTAGCCATGGCGAACAAGGAAGCCTCGGTTGCCGAACTCACGGAGAAGTTCCAGAGCTCGACGGCCGTTCTGCTGACCGAGTACCGCGGTCTCACTGTTGCTCAGCTCAAGACGCTGCGCAAGGACATCAGTGAGCACGCAACCTACGCCGTGGTGAAGAACACGCTGACCAAGATCGCGGCGAACAACGCCGGTATCTCGTCCTTCGACGACGAGCTCGCTGGCCCCTCGGCCATCGCGTTCGTGCACGGCGACCCTGTCGCCGTCGCGAAGTCGCTGCGTGCCTTCGCCAAGGCAAACCCTCTCCTCGTGGTCAAGGGCGGTTACTTCGACGGTAACCCGCTGACCGCAGAAGAGGTGGGCAAGCTCGCCGACCTCGAGTCCCGCGAAGTTCTGCTCGGCAAGCTCGCCGGCGCCTTCAAGGCCTCGCTGTTCGGCGCCGCATATCTGTTCAACGCTCCGCTCTCGAAGGCCGTTCGCACGGTCGAGGCGCTGCGCGAGAAGCAGGAGTCCGCGAGCTGACGTCTTCCCCTTCCGGGAAGCAGTGCGCGCGCGGTTCGTAGACAAAGAAAAACAAGGAGAAAAATCATGGCAAAGCTCACGCAGGACGAGCTCATCGAGGCCTTCAAGGAGCTCACGCTCATCGAGCTCTCGGAGTTCGTCAAGAAGTTCGAAGAGGTCTTCGAGGTCACCGCTGCGGCGCCCGTCGCCGCCGCCGGTGTGGCCGGCCCGGCCGCCCCCGCCGAAGAGGTCGAGGAGCAGACCGAGTTCGACGTCGTGCTCGAGGCCGCCGGCGAGAAGAAGATCCAGGTCATCAAGGAGGTGCGCGCCCTCACCAGCCTCGGCCTCGGTGAGGCGAAGGCGCTCGTCGACGGTGCCCCCAAGGCGGTCCTCGAGGCCGTCAACAAGGAGACCGCCGAGAAGGCCAAGGCTCAGCTCGAGGGCGCCGGCGCGACCGTCACCGTCAAGTAATCCCCTTCACCCGTCGCGGGTGCCGGCTCCGGCCGGTCGCTCGTCAGGGTGACGCAGGCACGCCTGCAGACGCAGGGCGTCGTCTCCTCGGAGGCGGCGCCCTTCGTCGTTCCCGCCCGACGGAGGCGCGCGCCCCTAGGATCGGAGCGTGACTGCTCACGATCTGCTCGCCGGGCTCCCCGCCCGCGACGTCCCGCCCAGCGAGGTCTCGCTCAGCGAGCTCCTGAGCGACTTCGTCTCGGTGACGCACCGGATCACCCGCCTCGCCGCCCAGGCGACCGGCAACCAGGAGTCGCAGGCCGTCTGGCGCACGCTCTCGGTGCTCCTCTCGATGGGCCCGATGCGCCTGGGGGAGCTCGCCTCCCAGAGCCGCGTCTCGCAGCCCACGATGACCAAGATCGTGAAGAACCTCGTCGAGACCGGCTGGCTCGACCGCATCGCCGATCCCCTCGACGCGCGCGCGTGGCAGATCCGTCTGGCTCCCGCCGGCGCGGACGCGCTGAACGCCTGGCGGACCGACCTCGGCGACGCGCTGACGCCGATCTTCGCCGATCTCACCCCCGAGGACCGCCGCGTCCTCGAGCGCGCCGTCGAGATCATGCACGAGCGCCTCGTCGTCGGCCCGCGCGACTGACCCCCTCCCGCACGGTTCCGCCGCGCGGCACACTGGTCGCGTGCAGATGCGACTCGAGCTCGTCCCCCTCCCCGTCGGCGACGTCGACCGCGCGGTCGCGTTCTACACGGAGGTGATGGGCTTCCACCTCGACCACGACGTGCGGCCCTCTGCGGCGATGCGCGTGGTCCAGCTCACGCCGCCCGGCTCGGCCTGCTCGATCGTGGTCGGCAGCGGGATGGGCCCCGGTCCGGAGGAGGGCGCCGTCCGCTCCCTCCACCTCGTCGTCGACGACATCGCCGCCGCTCGCGCGGAGCTCGTCGGCCGCTCGCTCGAGATCAGCGAGGTCCAGGACCTGGGCGGCGTTCAGTACGCGTACTTCGCCGATCCGGACGGCAACACCTGGGCGCTCCAGGAGATCGGGAGCAGGACGCCCCCGGGGTGAGTCAGTCCTCGGGCCAGCGGACCCGGGCGTCGACGTCGGGGTGCTTGCGCAGCCAGGCCGCCACGAAGGGGCAGCGCGGGACGACCGTGCCGCCCGCCTCCGTGATCGCGGTGACCGCGGCCCGCGCGAGGATGCCCCCGAGGCCGTGGCCCTCCCATGCGTCGTCGACGACGGTGTGGGTGAGCGTCACCTCGTCGTCCTGGCGGGTGTACGCGGCGAAGCCGGCCGGGGTGCCGCCGACCTCGATCACGAAGCGGGACCGCTCGGGGACGTCGCGGACAGTGGGGGTGTCGGAGTCGCTCATGCTCCGATTCTCGCCCCCCGCGGCGCCGAGGTGCTGGTGCGGATCACCAGCGAGGCGGGGATCAGCGTGTGGCGGGCCGGGGGAGGGGGCTCGCCGCGACCGAGGGCGGCCAGCGCGTCCAGCACCAGCGCGACCGCGAGCTCGCCCTGCTGGCGCGGGTCCTGGCGGATCGAGCTGAGACCGAAGAGCTCGGCGAGGGGGTGGTCGTCGATCCCGATGACGGAGACGTCCTCGGGCACCGAGAGGCCGAGCTCGCGCGCCGCGAGGATGATCCCGATCGCGATCTCGTCGGAGGCGGCGAAGATCGCCGTCGGCCGGGTCCGCGGGTCGCCGAGGACCTGCCGTCCGGCGCTGTGCCCGCCGGGGATGTCGAAGGTGGTGGGCACGATGTCCTGCGCGCCCGGCTCGAGGCCGGCGGCCGCGAGCGCCTGGCGGAAGCCGTCGCGGCGCTGCGTATGGACGTGGAAGTCCATCTCCTCCTCCGCGAGCCCGCCGATGTGGACGACCCGCTCGTGGCCGAGGGAGAGAAGGTGCTCCGTGGCGAGGCGGGAGGCGGCGACGTCGTCGATGCTGAAGGTGGGGATGCCGGGGAGCTCGCCGCCGATGCCGACGATGGGCTTGCCCAGGGCGAGGAGCGCCTCCGTCTCGTGCGGCGAGATCTCGAGCGTGACGGCGACGATCGCGTCGACGCGCTTGCGGACGAGGTAGTACTCGAACACGCTCCGGCGGGCGTCGAGGTGCTTGTCGATGTTGTAGAGGAGCAGGTCGTAGCCGGCGGCGAGCAGGGCGCGCTCGATGCCCTCGATGATCCCGGCGAAGAACCACTGGTTGATGATCGGGATGATCACGGCGATGTTGTTGCTGCGGCCGGTGACGAGGCTGGAGGCGTTGGCGGAGACGACGTAGCCCAGGCTCGTCGCGGCACGCTCGACGCGCTGCTTCGTCCCGGCGGAGACGTAGCCCCGGCCGCTGAGCGCGCGCGAGACCGTCGCCTTCGACACTCCTGCGAGCTCGGCCACCTCTTCGATGCCTGGCACGGCGTTCCTCCCGACCGTCCGGCCTCGATGCTGGAAACGGTTCCAGGAAGTTATACCCCGCCCGGCGGCCGGGCGTCGTACCGAGATCGATCTCCGCCCGGCCCCGCCGCCGCGATCGCCGTTCTGACGCCGAATCGTTATCTCAGAGAGCGCTCTATCACCGGCGTTGTGCTTTCATCGTTCTTGTGGAAAGGTTTCCCTCCGTGGGAGCCCACCCACACGAATCCGGTGATCCGCTCGGAGTTCCTCCTGGCATCGCCATCACCAGCATCCGAGTCGTCGCGGCACACGCTTCGAGCCGCCACAGCCTCCCGATCCCGATCGGCGAGGAGCGGCCTGCTCGGCTGGTTCCACCACTCAATGAGGAGGAAGAATGCGGTCATCCCTGCACCGCCGTATCACCGTCCCGGTCGCCGTTCTGGCAGCGGCCGGCATCGCACTCGCGGGCTGCTCCAGCAGCAGTGACCCCAACGACCCGAACGCCGGCGGCGGCAGCTCGGCCGGCACGGTCGGCACCGCCGACGGCGTCGTCAACGTCTACGGCACCATCAACGGCGACGAGGCCACCCTTCTCGAGCAGTCCTGGGCGGACTGGGAGAAGGAGAGCGGCATCGAGATCAAGTACACGGGCGACAAGGAGTTCGAGAAGCAGATCGGCATCAAGGTCCAGGGTGGCGACACCCCCGACCTCGCGATCTTCCCGCAGCCGGGTCTGCTCGCCGACACCGTCGCCTCCGGCAAGGTGCAGGAGCTCCCCGAGGGCGCCCTCGCCAACGTCAAGCAGAACTGGTCCGAGGACTGGCAGAAGTACGGCCAGGTCGACGGCACCCAGTACGGCGCGCCGCTGATGGCGTCCGTCAAGGGCTACATCTGGTACTCGCCGGCCAAGTTCAAGGAGTGGGGCGTCTCCGTTCCCACGACGTGGGACGAGATGGAGGCGCTCGGCAAGACGATCGCCGAGAAGACCGGCGGACCGTCCTGGTGCGCGGGCTTCAACTCCGGTGAGGCCTCCGGCTGGCCCGGAACCGACTGGATCGAGGACGCCGTCCTCCGCGAGGCCGGCTCCGACGTCTACGACTCCTGGGTCGCGGGCGACACCCCCTTCACCGACCCGGCCATCAAGTCCGCGTTCGAGTCCGTCGGATCGATCCTCCTCGACCCGACCCTCGTCAACGCCGGCTACGGCGACGTGAAGTCGATCAACTCCACCGCCTTCGGCGACGTCGCCCAGAACATGGCGAACGGCACCTGCGCGCTGACCCACCAGGCCTCGTTCTTCGAGGGCTTCCTGACCTCGGCCGGCGCCAACGTGGCCGAGGACGGCGACGTGTGGGCCTTCCTCACCCCGCCGGTCAAGGCCGACGACGCCCAGGCCGTCACCGGTGGTGGCGAGATGGTCGCCGCGTTCTCGAACGATGAGGACACCGCGAAGGTCCAGGAGTACCTGGCCAGCGCCGACTGGGCCAACAGCCGCGTCTCCCTCGGCGGCGTCATCTCCGCGAACACCGGTCTCGACCCGGCCAACGCGGGCAGCGACGTCCTGAAGGACTCCATCGCGATCCTCCAGAACCCGGACACCACGTTCCGCTTCGACGCGTCCGACCTCATGCCGAAGGCAGTGGGCTCGGACAGCTTCTTCAAGGGCATGGTCGACTGGATCGACGGCACGAGCACCGACCAGGCGCTCGAGGAGATCCAGGCCGGCTACACCTCCTAGCAGCGGAGCAGAGCCGCCGCTCCCGAGTGGCGGCTCAGCTGTGACGGCCCGGCCCCCGGATCCACGGATCCCGGGGCCGGGCCCCTCCTGAGTCCAGAGTCGCACTCGAAAGGGCGTCCATGTCCCCCATCACCATCTCGGGGTTCTTCCAATGGCTGGCGGGAATCCCGCCGCTCGCGCAGATCCCGCTCATCCTCCTGGCCTTCGCGGCCGTGGTGGCGCTCATCCTCTTCTTCGTCGAGATCGCGCCCCGCCGCGGCACCGGCTACACGGTCCTCCGGCTCGCGGTCACGGTCGTCCTGCCGGTCGTCCTCCTGCTGGTCTTCGGCCTCTACAACTCCGTCCTCTGGGTCGCGGTGGTCGCCGCCGTCATCGGCGGCGCGCTGTTCCTGCTCGACTTCCGGTCCCGCAAAGGCGCGGGCTACGGACTCCAGCTCATCGCGTTCATGGCACCGGCCGCCTTCTTCATCCTCATCGGCCTGATCTACCCGACGATCACGACGGCCTTCAACGCGTTCATGAAGAACGACGGCTCCGGATTCGCCGGCATCGACAACTTCGTCTGGGTCTTCACCAGCCCCGACGGCATCACCGCCTTCCTCAACACGGTGGTCTGGGTGCTCCTGGCACCCATCACGGCGACCGCGATCGGTCTCGCCTACGCGGTCTTCATCGACAAGAGCCGCGGCGAGAAGTTCTTCAAGCTGCTGGTCTTCATGCCGATGGCGATCTCGTTCGTCGGCGCGTCGATCATCTTCAAGTTCTTCTACGACGTGCGCCAGGGCGAGCAGATCGGCCTCCTCAACGGCATACTCACCGCCTTCGGCGCCCCGCCGGTCGACTGGCTGGGACTCGAGCCGTGGAACACCCTGTTCCTCGTCGTCGTCCTCATCTGGACCCAGGCCGGATTCGCCATGACGGTGCTCTCCGCCGCCATCAAGGGCGTCCCCTCCGAGCAGCTCGAAGCGGCCTCGCTCGACGGCACCAGCGCGTGGCAGTCCTTCTGGAACGTCACCGTCCCCGGCATCCGCTCCTCGATCGTGGTCGTCCTCACGACGATCTCGATCGCGTCGCTGAAGGTCTTCGACATCGTCTCGGCGATGACCGGCGGCCGCTCCGACACCACGGTCCTCGCGTTCGAGATGGTCCGCCAGTTCCAGCTCGGCGCCCGCAGCGGCTACAGCGCGGCCCTCGCGGTCATCCTGTTCCTGCTCGTGCTCCCGATCGTCGTCTACAACGCCCGCCAGCTCGCCAAGCAGAGGGAGATCCGATGAGCGTCACGCCCACTCCGATCCAGGTTCCGGTCGACCGCAGCACCGAGCGCGCGCTCGCCCGCGGCGAGTCCAGGATCGAGGCGGCCAGCGGCAAGGTGAAGAAGGCGACGACGTCGCGCGGCGCCACCCTCGCCGCGCTGATCATCGCCGTCATCTGGACCGTCCCCACCCTCGGCCTGTTCATCTCGTCGTTCCGCCCCGCGAACGACATCAAGACGACCGGCTGGTGGACGATCTTCGCCAACCCCGGCTTCACCCTCGACAACTACGCGAACGCGCTCAACTCCGGCGACAGCCTGACCCTGGGCAAGGCGTTCGTGAACTCGCTGGTCATCACGCTGCCGGCGGCGCTGATCCCGATCACGATCGCCAGCCTCGCCGCCTACGCATTCGCCTGGATCGACTTCAAGGGCCGCAACACGCTCTTCGTCCTCGTGTTCTCGCTCCAGATCGTCCCCATCCAGATGGCGCTCGTGCCGCTGCTGCAGCTGTTCTCGGACGGCCTGCGCATCGGAGGGCTCTACATCCTCCCCGGCCTCGGGGTGAACGGGTTGGACGGCTCCTACGCGAAGGTGTGGATCGCGCACACGATCTTCGCGCTCCCGCTCGCGATCTTCATGCTCCACAACTTCATCTCCGAGATCCCCGGCGAGGTCATCGAAGCGGCACGAGTGGACGGCGCCGGACACGGCCAGATCTTCTTCCGCATCGTCCTCCCGCTCTCGGTCCCCGCCATCGCCTCCTTCGGCATCTTCCAGTTCCTCTGGGTCTGGAACGACCTGCTGGTCGCGACGGTCTTCACCTCCGGACAGGGGCTGCCGATCACGAAGGCGCTGCAGGACCTCACCGGCTCCTACGGTCAGTCGTGGGAGCTGCTCACGGCCGGCGCGTTCATCTCGATCATCGTGCCGCTCATCGTGTTCTTCTCCCTCCAGAGGTTCTTCGTCCGCGGCCTCCTCGCCGGCGCCACC
>NZ_PSUC01000009.1:0-60353 GCF_002931635.1 Rathayibacter sp. AY2B7
GCACCGACGCTGAGGCGAACGACCGGCTGCTCGACGTGCGGCGTCTGGTCGAGCAGATGAGCGTGACGGACCGGGCGATCTGGACGGCGTGCATCGAGGACGACCTCAGCTACAGCGATGCCGCGCGTTCCCTCGGCCTGTCCCACGGGACGGTCCGCAATCGCCTCTCGCGGGCACGGGTATCGGTGACGAGAGCCCTGACGGAACGGACAGAGGACCATGGACAGTCGTGACCTGAGCGATGAGCAGCTCGAGCGCATCAGCGCACGCCTCGCGCACCGCATCCGCCGCCGCCGACGTCTTCGCCAGGCCGCGGCGGTGACGCTCGCCGGCATCGCCGGCGCCGTCCTCAGCGCGGCAGTCCTCACGGCGGTGACGACCGAGCGCGGCACTCCGGTCGCAGCGCCCGTCACCTGCTGGGAACCGGACGGGCAGGGCGTTGCCCTGTCGGGCGAGATCCAGACACCCGCAGAACACTCCACTGCGTCGCTCGCCGCGGCGTGCGCTGCGCTCGCGGGCACCAACGGAGACGGAACGGACGCCGCCTTGTTCTCCCTCGCAGGAACCCAGGTGTGCCAGGAGGGCGGCCGGATCGAGATCTTCACGGGACTGACCACCAGATTCGACTGCACCAACCCGCCCGCGACGCGGACCGGAGTCGACCAGTGACCTTCCGACGCACGAAAACACTCGCCCTCACCATCCTCTGCCTCTCCGCGGCGCTCCTCGTCAGTGGATGCGCGACGAGCGCCAGCAGCCCCGGTTCCCCACCGACGACGCAGATACCCGGTGAGCTGCTCAGCGCCGAGGACGCGACCAGGTCCGTCTACGAGACCACCTCGGTCGTCGGTGACCAGGGATCGAGCGGATGGCTGCTCGATCACCCCGTCAGCCTTCGCATCATCGGCATCGACGGCCGGTCGAAGCTCAGCGTCGACGGGCCGTGCAACACGCTGACCTACGACCTCCAGTCCGCGGGTCTGCAGACGTCCGTGTGGGTCGTCAGCGGGGGCCCCGCGACGACCTACGTCGGCTGCCTCGCCGCCGCTGGCGAACGAGAGCAGTGGCTGATGGACGTCCTGGGCACCAAGGACGTCAGCCTCACCCAGACCTCCACGACGATGCGCATCCGCTCCGGTCCCGTCACCATCGACGCCACCGCCAGCACGACCCCCATCTCCACCGAGACGCCTGCCCAACCAACGGAGACGACGGAGGCCCTGACACCCACCGTCCCGACGGAGGGCCCACCGGGCACCCCCATCGCCACCGCCGCCTCTGAGGGGCCGATCATCGACGTCCAGCAGCTGACGAACCCGGCGCTCGACCTGGCTAACGGCACCGGAGTCCGTCTCTCGATGCTCAGCGCGGAGGAGAAGAAGCAGTATCCGATCTACGCGGTCAGAGCCGCGTACAAGGAGCTCGCCGCGTACGACCCCGCTCTCGCGGACCACTACTGGGTCGCAACGGACGAGCCGGTGTGGGCGCTGACCGTGCACGCGCCGGCGGAGAAAACGGACGTGCCCTACGGCTTCGACCTCCATCGGGTGGACGTCTTCACCGCCGTCTACGACGGAATCAGCGGCGAGCTCCTGACGTCACAGGGCGATGTCGACCTCGCGTCTCTCGGTGCGCCCGGCGAGCTGATCACTGCCGGATAGATCCGTAGTCACCGTGCCTGGAGCGGATCGTCCTACGGGCGTTCGAGTTCGGACAGTCGACGGTCGTAGTCGGCCAGCTCGTTCCGCATCTGCTCGATCGACCTCGGCGTGAAGCGCCTCACCTGCAAGTCGAGGATCGCGTCGGCCACCACGTCACTGACCTCGAACTCTGCGGCGACGGCTGCCCTCTCGTCGTCGCGACCTCCCGACACGTTCGCGCAGACCCGAAACAGCTTCTCGGGGTTCTCGACAGCTCTGATGAAGGCGTTGACGATCTCGGTCCGTGTCTCAAGGTTCTGACGTTCGTGGTCGTCGTCCATGCGGTCACCGTACCGGCCCGAAGCGACCTGCCTCCGGGCACTCATCGCATCACCTACTGACGTGAGCGAGCCATCCCGTATGGGGATCGTGCGCCGGACGGATTCGCTAGTGGTCCTCGCTCGCCTGTCCTTCTGTATCAGCGAGGAAGGTAGCGGCGAGTCGAACGACCTTCTGGCGGTATCGCTCGCCGGCTCCGATGCCTCGTCCGTCGAGCTCGTCATCGATGTCGACAAGCGGCTGCGCAGCTGACGGTCCGTCGTGGCCGATGCGGTCGTGCACCCAGGAGGAGAAGGAGCGAAGATCCCAGTCCCCGTCGAGGAGCCGACGGCAGGCGACGCGCAGCGCGAGAAGCGGGATCTCGTCACCGTCTCGATCCAGCGGCCGCGCTCCCGCTTCGATGAGTGCCACCGAGCTGAGGTCGAAGACGTCGGCGGGAGTGGCGCTGGAGTAAAGAGAGGCGAGTGCGATGAGGGACACGCCGTCTCTCCCCGCTGCGAGAAGGTTCGCCGCCAGAGCGATCACATCTCTGGGCTGGACCAGCCCGAAGAAGAGAGCGGCTGTCGCTTCGCGCAGGGTCGCGATCGAAGAGGCGTCACAGTCTTCTCCATCGACCCGAATCTGGCCTGCTCCGACCAGTCGATCGCTGCAGCCCTGCCCTGCCATTGCGGCAGCGGCATCAGCGCGACTCAACACATCGATCGGAACCGGTCGGTGACAAATCGGTCCGCTACTGAACCCATGCTCGAGCTCGTAGACGCACTCCGAGCACACGGGGCTGTCGATCGCGCCGGCGTCCGCGAGGTGCTCCACCCAGGGGTGCGAGCACTCACCACAGACCTCAGCGAGCAGAACCCGGAACCGGGCGCGGCGCGAACGGCGAGCATCAGCTCGCCGGCGCCACTGCGAGAGGCCGACCATCCCGTGAGCGTAGCGAGCGCGCCACCAAGCAATCGCGCGCATCGCCTCATCCGCATCGCCTCTGGCGTCCCGTTTGGGGATCGTTCACCGGTACACGCAGACGCGACACCGAGCGCCTGTCAATTCTCTCGGCCTCCTGCACAACTCATGGCGACGTCGCGGCACTCGTGCAGACGACCGTGGAGATTCAGATGCTTGAGGTCATCTGCACAACAGGCAGAGGGATGGCACTCGGGGCCTCCCGAGCGACGGCTGAGGACGATCAGGAATCGAGTGGTGGAGACCCCGCTCGGGCATGACGCTCGAGCGGGGTCGTGATCGACTGTGCCGCCTTTAGTTCTGTCCGCCGCTGACGAGGAGTTCACCGCCGCTGACCCAGCGTGCGAGCGGGCCGACGAAGAACTCGACCGCGTCGGCCACGTCATCGACCGAGCCCATCCTCGATCCGAGGGGGCTGGCGGTCTGCACCAGCGTGCGGAGCGGGTCATCGTCGGATGCGGCGGCGAAGTACCCGGCGCCGTCCGTCGCGCTGGCGATGATGGTGTTGACGGTCACGCCACGCCCCCCGACCTCCTGAGCGAGCACCCCGGTGAGGTACCCGCCGACCAGCTTGCTCGACGCGTAGAGCCCGAACCCTGCGGCGGGTCGCAGTACGGAACCTGATCCGATGTAGAGGATCGTTCCGCCCCGGTTCACCGTGCGTGCTGCCTGCTGGAGCGTGAAGAACGCACCCTTGGCGTTGACGCCGAACATCCGGTCGTACTCCGCTTCGGTGACGTCGACGATCGGTCCGCCGGTTTCATCGATACCGGCGTTCGCCACGACGACGTCGACACCTCCGAACTGCGCTAACGCTGAGGTGAACAGCGAGTCGACCTGCGTCGGATCCGACACGTCGGCCTGGACGGCCACGGCGTTGGAGCCGGCTGCCGTGATGGCGGCGACGGTGTCTGCTGCTCCTGCTGCGTCGCGTGAGTAGTTCACGACGACGCTGGCGCCGAGGAGGCCGAGTCGGAGTGCGATCGCTCGCCCGATCCCTCGGCTGGCCCCGGTGACGACCGCCACCTGGCTGCTGAGGTCCGTCCAAGAGGGTCCGCTACCGCGGGTCGAGCCGTTGTCGGTGGTTGTGTCGGTCATGTGCGTTCCCCCTGCCTCAGGCGCCGGCGCCGCCGTCGACGGGCACGATGGCGCCCGTCACGGCTGAGGCGCGGTCGCTCAGGAGGAAACCGGCGACCTCGGCGACTTCGAGGGCGGTCGCCATGCGGCCGATGGGGCTAGCTGCGTTGTTCGCGTCGATGATCCCCGGCGTCTTCTTCTCCCACTCGTCCATCATTTCCGTTGCGGTTCCACCTGGCGTGATCCCGTTGACGCGGATCCCTTCCCCGGCCCAGGTCACCGCCGCGGTCTCGGTGATGCTGTTCAGTGCTCGCTTCATCGCCCCGTACGCGGGCAGGGGCGGAACTGCGCGGCGACTGCCGATGCTGGAGGTGTTGACGATCGCACCTCCTCCGGACTTCCTCATGAGGGCTGCTTCGGCAAGCATCGCGACCCAGTGAGCACGGAAGTTCACCGCGAACTGCTCGTCGATGTCGTCGTCGGAAGTGGTGTCGAGGGGACCGACGTTCTGCTGGTTCACGCCGCCGTTGTTGAAGGCGCCGTCGAGGCGTCCGTGGAGCTCCTCGACGTGGTCCACGGCGGCGCGGATGCTCGCCCGGTCAGCGAGGTCCATGGCGACGGCATCAGCCGTGCCGCCCTGACCGCGGATCTCGTCGACGATCGAGCCGAGCGCTCTCGTGTTGCGGGCCGCCAGCACGACAGCGGCACCCTCGCCAGCGAAGAGGCGAGCCGCCGCGGCGCCGATGCCACGGCTGGCTCCGGTGATGAAGATGACTTTGCCGGTCAGCAGGCCGACCGGTGTGGATTCGTTGGTGTGCGTCATACGAACACCGTCGCCGCCCGCGGAATCCGCATCCAGGCACAAACGGTACGAGGATCCATCGCCGGCTCAGGCGCACACTGGGGAGCATGGACAAGGGTGAGCTTGCAGCGTTCCTCCGAAGTCGCCGCGAGCGTCTCCGGCCGGAGGACGTCGGATTACCGTCGGGACCACGCCGCAGAACACCGGGACTGCGCAGGGAGGAGATCGCCGTTCTCGCGCACATCTCCACCGAGTACTACGCCCGTCTCGAACAGGGCCGCGCTCCTCGACCCTCGGACGTCGTCCTCGGTGGTATCGCTGGTGCTCTCCGTCTCACGTCCGAGGAGTCCGACCACCTGCACCGGCTCGCCGGCACCGCTCCGACCCCGTCGGGCTTGCACCGTCGCGACGTTCGACCGAGCGTCCTCGCGCTCCTCGAACGACTCCCGCACACCGCCGGCATCGTCCTGTCCGCCACCTTCGAGGTGCTCGCGTGGAACGATCTCGCAGCAGCCCTCATGGAGGACTTCTCGTTGCTGCCGCCGCGCGACCGCAACCTCGCGAGGAAGACCTTCCTCGCCGCAGAGCAGCCACCGGAAGCGATCTACGGCATCTCGGACGAGATCGCGTTCCAGGAGGGCGTCGTCACGCAGCTCCGCAGCGCTCACGCCACGTACCCCTCTGACCCCGTCGTCGCGGAACTGATCGAGGACCTCCTTGCCGGCAGCGCCGAGTTCGCACGGCTCTGGAGACGGCACGACGTTCAGACGCCGCCACCGCTGCGGAAGACGTTCCGCCGCACACCGGTGGGGGCGATCACCGTCGACTGCGACTCCCTCGCCATCACCGAACGCGACCAGCACCTCGTGCTCTACACCGCACCGGCAGGCTCACGCGACGCCGAGAACCTCGCTCTGCTGGAGGTTCTCGGCGCCGAGCCGCTCACCGCCCGGCGTGACCTCTGAAGAACGAACCCGTCGCAAGTGCTGTTGACGTCGACGGCACGACCCGACGCAGAAGTGTGCGCGCGCGATGATCTCGATACGCGGTGGCGGCGCAGCAGGCGAGCGGGAGGTGAGATGCTTGTCGACCTCGAAAATTGACATCCACTCGAGAGATCTCGTACCCGTCTCGTCCAGCGGTCGGGCGTGCGTCGACGTTATCCCAGTCGTCCCGTAAGGGGATGGGTGAGCGGGACGCTTGCGAGCCGGGGAAGGCGACAGCGTCACACCGTCGTCGCCTCCCGGGCGAGCAGCTGCTGGATGACCGGTCCGACTGTGGCGACGATCCGGTGGAGATCCGCGGCGAGCAGGGCCGGCACGCCAACGACGCGGCGGCCGACGACGACGCCGATCAGCATCGAGGCGGCGAGGCCGGCGCGGAGCGTCGCGTCCTCGCCCCGGCCGGCCGTGCCGTGGGTGAGCCGGGACTGGATGAAGTCCCGCAGGGTCTCGCTCGCCTGCGCGTTCGTGACGGCGCCGCGGAGCATCGCCATCAGCGGCTCCGACTCCGCGTCGTCGCCCTCGAAGGCTTCGAGGTACGCGCGGACGACCCGCTCGCCGAGGTGCTCGTCGGCGCCATCGAAGGCGGTGTCGAAGCGGTGCAGCGCGGAGGCGGGGACCGCCATCACCGCGGCGAACAGCTCGTCCTTCGAGCCGAAGAACTGCATGACCTGGGACGGGTCGACTCCGGCATCCGTCGCGATACGGCGGATGGTCGTTCCGGCGTAGCCGTCGGCGGCGAAGCTCGCCCGAGCCGCCGTCAGCACGGCGCCCCTCGTGGTGGCGGAGCCGGGGCGTCGACCGGGGCGCGGCGATCGCTGGGTCTCGTTCATTCTCCGACGCTACCTCGCCGTGCTCATGTTCTCAACGCCTGTTGAGTTCGTGACCGATCGGACGTACGCTCGGCCCGACGCGAGCCCACGGAGGACTCACCGCACGATCGCCAGAACCTGGAGCACGCCATGACCGAGAAGATCTACACCGCCTCCCACCCGCTGCCCGCCGTGCGCAGCGGAGTGCTCACCGCGTTCGAGCCCGGTGCCCGCGTCCTGGAGGCAGGCTTCCGCCTCGCCCCGCCGTTCCGGGAGCTGCCGGTCGACGTCGTGCTCGAGAAGGACGTCGCTGTGACGCTGCGCGATGGAGTGACGATCCACGTCGACGTGTTCCGCCCGGTCGGCTCGGAGCCGGTCCCGGTGATCGTCGCGTGGAGCCCGTACGGGAAGGGTCAGGGCAGCTCGCCCAGCGTGATGGGAGTCTTCGGGCTGGTCGGCCTCGACAACGGCGTCGTCTCCGGGCTGGAGAAGTTCGAGGGCCCGGACCCGGCGTACTGGTGCGCCCGCGGCTATGCGATCTGCAACCCGGACGTGCGCGGCGTGGTCGACTCCGAGGGCGACAGCGTGCTCTGGGATCGCCAGGAGGGCCGCGACTGCCACGACCTGATCGAGTGGCTCGCCGAGCAGGAGTGGTGCACCGGCAAGGTCGGCATGTCCGGCACGTCCTACCTCGCGGTCTCGCAGTGGTTCACCGCGGCGGAGCAGCCGCCGCACCTGGCGGCGATCAACCCGTGGGAGGGCGTCAGCGACGTCTACCGCGACCTCGTCTTCCGCGGCGGCATGCCCGACACCGGCTTCGCGCGGCAGCTGCAGGACGGCAGCTTCTTCGGCAGGAACCGCAAGGAGGACGTCCTGGCCGAGGCGGAGGCGCACCCCCTCGTCGACGAGCTGTGGGAGCAGAAGATCCCCGCGTTCGAGAGGATCACCGTCCCCGCCTACGTCGTCGCCAGCTACTCCAACACCCTGCACACCGCCGGCACCTTCCGCGCCTGGCGCCGGATCGCGTCCGAGGAGAAGTGGCTGCGCATCCACAACACGCAGGAGTGGCCCGACTACTACGACGAGGCCAACGTCGAGGATCTGCGCCGCTTCTTCGACCACTACCTCCGCGGCGAGGACTCCGGCTGGGAGCACACGCCCCGGGTCCGCTACTCCCTCCTCGACCTCGAGGGCGGCGACCGCGTCGCCCTCGAGGCGGAGTCGTTCCCGCCCGCGGACGTCGTGCCGACGCGGTACTACCTCGACGGCGCAGCCCGCGTGCTGACGGCGACCGCGCCACCTGCTCCGGTCGAGGCCGCGTACACGGTCGACGCGAACCCCAGCGCCGTGTCGTTCCTGACCCGCTTCGACGAGGAGACGGTGCTCGTCGGCTACCCGAAGGCGCACCTGTTCGTCGAGGCGCGCGGTTCCGACGACCTCGACCTCTTCGTCCTCGTGCAGAAGCTCGACGCGCACGGCACCCCGCTGCAGGCGTTCACCGTGGCGAACCGCACCGCCCGGGCGCACGACCTCACCGACCACGGCGCCACGATCCTCCGCTACAAGGGCTCCGACGGACGCCTGCGCGTCTCGGCCCGCCACCTGGACCTGGCGCTCACGACCGACGACGTCCCCGCGCACGCCTTCGACCGCGTCGAGAAGCTCGCCGACGGCGAGATCGCCGAGGTCGAGATCGACCTGCTGCCGCTCGGCCTGCTCTTCCACCCGGGGGAGCAGCTGCGCTTCGTCATCAGCTCGCGCAACCTGATGGGCACCCTCATGCCCGGCATCCGCGAGTACGTCGGTGCGAACGCCGGGCAGCACATCGTCCACACCGGCGGCGAGCACGCCTCCTCCCTCCAGCTGCCCGTCCAGAGCCGCTGACCGTCCTCGAATCGAAGGAGCACCCCACATGACCGTCACTCTCGTCGATGTCCGCCTCGCCGCTCTCGACCCCTCGCTTCCCCGGGGAGCGGTGAACGTCGAGTTCGACGGCACGATCCGCGGCATCCGCCGCTCGGGCAGCGCGGTCGCGCTCGGCGACGTCATCGACGGGGCAGGCCGGTTCCTCGTGCCCGGGCTGATCGACACGCATGTCCACCTCGGCTCACGCGGCGCACTCGAGTCCGCTGCCCGCGCGGGCGTGACGACGATGATCGACCTCGGCACGCATCCCGACAGCCTCGTCGCCGAGCAGCGGATGCAGCGGGGTGCCCCGTCGCTGCGGAGTGCCGGCTCGGCCGCCTCAGCGCCGGGCAGCACTCAGATCGCGCTGATGGGGAACCCCGAGGAGAGCGCGGTCACCGGCGCGGCGGACGCCGAGCGGTTCCTCACCTGGCGGAGCGAGAACGGCTCCGACCTGATCAAGATCATCATCGAGGACCCAGACGCGACCGACGTCCCCGCCCTCGACGTCCCGACGATCACCGCTCTCGTCGAAGGCGCCCACCGCCGCGGCTGGACGACCGTGGCGCACGTCGTGACCGCGAACGCGTTCTCGCGCGGTCTCGACGCCGGCGTGGACGTCCTCACCCACGCGCCCCTGGATCGGCCGCTGCCGGAGGAGACCGCCGCGAAGATGCTCGCGCAGGGGACGATCGCGTCGCCGACCCTGGTGATGATGCAGGTCATGGCCCGCGCCCGCCTCGGCGACCGCGCCGACGCGGCGATCGGCAACGCCGTCGAGAGCGTGCGCCGGATGCACGCCGCGGGCGTCCGGATCGTCGCCGGTACCGACGCCAATGAGAGCCCGTTCGCCCCCGTCCCGCACGGCGCGTCCCTGCATACCGAGCTCGGCCTTCTCCGTCAGGCCGGTCTCTCCGCTGTCGACGCGGTCCGCGCCGCGACGAGTGGAGCCGCTTCCGCGCTCGGCCTCGCCGACCGGGGAGTCGTCGCCGTCGGCCGACGCGCGGACCTGCTCCTCGTCGACGGCGACCCCGTGAGCGACGTCTCCGTCCTGACCCGGCCGGTCGCCGTCTGGATCGCCGGACAGCCGGTCGCGTGACGACTCCACTCCGCTGCCACGGCACCGACCTTTCCGCCGCAGCCCTCATCCGCTGATCCTGAGCAGCGTCGAGTTCCGCTGATGGTGCGTCCCGAAAGGGGATCGTTCAGTGGGACTCCCGAGAGCACTGCATTCCCGCGTCGTGATGCAGGCCTGGGTTCTCTGACGTCGTGGGGACGGCGTCTCGGCTCAGGGCAGGAGGACGATCTTGCCGGTCGCACGACCGGAGCGGCCGAGTTCGTGTGCCTGCGCGACCTGGTCGAGAGAGAAGGTGTCCGCGATGATCACGCGGACCGCGCCGACCCCGGCCAGCTCGGCGAGGCGTGCGCGCTGGGATGAGCGGTACTCGGTGCCGGCGTCCTGACCGGGTCCGTAGCCGATGAGTGTCACGCCGGTTCCGATGCGGCGGTCGGATCCCGTGATGGAGGCGATGCGTGCGGGGTCGGCGATCAGCTCCAGCGACACGTCGAGTGCCTCGTCGGTGCCCGCGGTGTCGATCGCGGCATCGACTCCCTGCGGTGCCGCGGCCCGGACCCGGTCGGCCAGTCCGGGGCCGTACGCGACGGGCGTCGCTCCGAGCTCACGGAGCAGCTCGTGGTTGCGCTCCGCGGCGGTGGCGACGACCGTCGCGCCGAGGTGGCGGGCGAGCTGGACGGCGATGAGTCCGACGCCGCCGGAGCCGCCGTGGACGAGGACGGTGTCGCCGGCCCGGACACCGGTCGCGTGGACCGTGTGGGCTGCGGTGAGTCCGGCGAGCATGAGCCCGCCCGCCTCCGGCCAGGAGAGGCTCTCGGGTTTCGGGATCAGTGAGCTCGCGTGGACGACGACGCGATCGGCGTACGCGGCGGTCACGGGGTAGACGATGACCTCGTCCCCGACGGTGACGCCGTGGACGCCGGGTCCGACCGCTGCGACGACTCCGGCGGCGTCCATGCCGAGGCTCGGCATCACCTCCGACAGGCCGGCGGCGTCCTTCTCGTCGTCGTCGACCTCGTGGAAGGCTCCGCTGTAGAGCTTCCAGTCGAGTGGGTTCACTCCGGCGGCCCGCACCTCGACCACCACCTCGCCGGGGCCGGGGACGGGGGTGTCGATCTCGACGACGTCGAGGACGTCGGGACCGCCGAATGCTCGCGGGCGCACGATGCGTGCCATGGGGACCTCCTGGTCGGGGTGCTCGGCCGGATGCCGAGGAGAGGGGGAGCGGATCGCTCGTTCTCCATGGTGAAGCGCCTCGCGGTTCTCGTCGAGAGCAACATCGGCAAGAAACGGTTGCGCGCGGCACAATGACTACATGTCGACCGAGCAGCTCGATCTGAACCTCCTGCGGGTCTTCGACGCGCTCCTCTCCGCAGGCAGCGTCACCGGCGCGTCCGAACTCCTGCACCTGTCGGTCCCGGCGACGAGCCGAGCACTCGGGCGACTGCGGCTGTCGATGCGCGATCCGATCCTCGTGCGCGCGGGTCGGAGCATGGTGCCGACGCCTTTCGCCCAGCGCGCGGCCGGCCGGGTGCGCAGCCTTCTCGAGGACGCCGACCGGCTCCACTTCGAGAGCTCGGGAGACCCGGCTACCTGGAGCCGGACGTTCACGATCCGCATCAACGACGCTCTCACCCCAGTCCTCGCTCCTCGACTCACGCGACTCGTGAAGACGGAGGCGCCGAACATCCGGCTCCGCTTCCTGCCCCAGGACGCGAAGGACCCGGACCTGCTCCGGGCCGGCTCCCTCGACCTCGACGTGGGTGTCGCGGATCCCGGCCCGGCGGACGTCCGGACGTCGCTGTTGTTCACCGACACGTTCGTCGCGGTGGTCGCCGCCGCGTCCCGCCTGGGCGAGCAGGCACTGCTGACGGCCGAGGACCTCTGCTCCGTGCCCCACGTCTCCGCATCCCGCCGCGGGCTCGACCGCGGACCCCTCGACGACGCCCTCGACGGGGCCGGTCTCGCCCGGCGCGTGGTGGCGGTCGTGCCCAGCTACGCGGTCGGCGCACTGATGGCACTCGAGGACGACCTGCTCTGCCTCATCCCCTCGTGCCTGGCGGCTCATCTCGTCGAACGGGGAGTGCCCCTGCGCATCCATCGCGTCCCGTTCGGTCTCCCGACTGTGACTGTCGAGCAGCGGTGGCACCAGCGCGCGGACGCCGACCCTGCCTCGCGCTGGCTCCGGCGCACCCTCACCACGACGGCGGAAGCCGCACTTCCTGGCCTGCTCGCCAGCGATTCGGCCGGCAGGTCGTAGCGTCCCCGCTCTGCAACTCCGGGGGTGCTCGCCGTCGCCGAAGTGACTTCCTCTCCAGCCGCTCCTCACGCCGGGATAGGAACGGGAGGCCGTCCCGTATGGGGATCGTCCACCGGTACACGTGCGCGCAGTAGAACCGGCCGCGGGATTGTGAGCTTCAGCGTTCTGTGGCGGCGTTCTGATGCCGCTCCGTGTCGCGTCTAATCGAGGAGTTCCGTGCGGATGCGCGCGGCGACGGCCTCGCGGAGGGGGCGGACGTTCTCGGCGCTCCAGTCGGTCGGGTCGGGGAACTTCCACTCCAGGAACCGGCCGGTCGGAGTCGCAGGGAGGGTAAGGCCGGG
The DNA here is from genome assembly GCF_002931635.1 of Rathayibacter sp. AY2B7. Taxonomy (NCBI): domain Bacteria; kingdom Bacillati; phylum Actinomycetota; class Actinomycetes; order Micrococcales; family Microbacteriaceae; genus Rathayibacter; species Rathayibacter sp. AY2B7. Next base: position 12,213 of record NZ_PSUC01000009.1, read on the forward strand.
CTTCATGGCGACGACGATGTCCGCGTTCTCGAGGTCCTCCACCGTGACGGAGCGGGGGGTGCGGTCGCTGATATCGAGGCCGAGCTCAGCGACGGTCGCAGCGATCGCGGGGTTCACCATTTCGGCCGGGGAGAGACCGGCGGAGGTGGCGGTGTAGCGGTCGCCGGCGAGGACTTCGAGCAGGCCTGCGCCGAGTTGGGAGCGGCCGGCGTTGTGCTGGCAGAGGAAGAGGACGGTGGGCTTCTCGGTCATGCGGGGATGCTGCTTCCGGTGGTGGTGCGGGTCCAGGTCTGGGTGGCGATCTGCACGGCGTCCCAGGGGGAGCCGAGCGGGGGTGTGTACGAGAGGTCGAGGTCGGAGACCTGCTCGACGGTGAGCCCGGCGAACAGGGCGGTCGCGTAGGTGTCGACGCGCTTCGCCGTCTCGGTGCCGAGGCGTCCGACGAGCTGCGCGCCGAGCAGACGTCCGTCGCGGGTGTCACCGGTGATGCGGATCGTGATCGGCTGCGCGCCCGGGTAGTAGCGCTTGTGATCGTCCGCCACCGCGGTCGTCGTCGCAGGCGCGTACCCGGCGGCGAGGGCCTCGTGCTCGCGGAGGCCGGTGCGGGAGGCGACGAGGTCGAAGACCTTCACGACCTGCGTGCCGACCGAGCCGGCGAACCGGGCATCGCCGCCGAGAGCGTTCTCGCCGGCCACCCGTCCCTGCTTGTGGGCCGTGGTGCCCAGCGGCAGGTAGGTGCTGCCGAGCAGACGGTGGTGCGTGGTCACTCCGTCGCCTGCCGCGAACACGTGCGGCAGGCCCGTGCGCATCGCCTCGTCGACGACGACCGCGCGGCCGGCGCCGAGAGACGCTCCGGCGCGGGCGAGCAGGTCGGTGTTCGGCTTCACGCCGACGACGAGAAGGACGACGTCGGCGGTGCGGATGAGGGGTGTGCCGTCGTGGTCGGCGTGCACGGCGAGCCCGGCGGCGGTCTTCTCGATCGAGGCGACGGTGGTCCGGGTGAGGACCTCGACGCCGTGCTGGTCGAGTTCTGTGTGCACGAGGGCGCCGAGTTCGGGGTCGAGGGTGGAGAGCACTTCCGGGCCGCGCTGCAGCTGAACGACGCGCAGGCCTCGGACGGTGAGGGCTTCGGCCATCTCGAGGCCGACGTAGCCGGCGCCGACGATGATCGCCGTCTGCGGGTCGCGACTGTCGAGGAAGCGCTCGAGCGCGAAGGTGTCGCCCATCGAGTGCAGTATGTGCACTCCGTCCTCCGGACCCAGTTCGTCCACTCCGGCGATACCCGCGGAGGACGCGAGAGCGCCGGTGCCGACGATCAGCTCGTCGTACCCGATCCGGTCGAGCGTGCCGCCGGGGGTGCGGACGGTGAGCCGCTGCCCGGCGACGTCGATGTCCGTCGCGAAGGTGTCCAGGCGCAGGGTCATGCCGGTGGCTTCGAGGTCGGCGTGGGTGCGGTGCGCGAGGGACTGCCAGGGCTGTACCTCGCGGGAGAAGTAGTACGGGATCCCGCAGATGGAGAAGTTCGGGTAGGAGTCGGCGACGACGACGGTCACGTCGACGGACGGGTCGAGCTCGCGGGCGCGCAGCGCGGCGGAGATCCCCGCGTCGCTGCCGCCGATGGCGACGAGATGCATCAGAAGGCCTTTCGGATCAGACGTGCGAAGAGGTCGAGGTGGCGGCGGGGACAACGAGGTCGCCGGCGGTCCGGGCGGCGCCCGGGAAGAGGAACACGGCGATGCCGACGCCGATCGCGGCACCGACGAACTGCGCGGCGATGAACGGCAGGACGGAGGTGGGGGCGATGCCGGCGAAGGTGTCGGTGAAGACACGGCCGAGAGTCACCGCGGGGTTCGCGAACGAGGTCGAGGACGTGAACCAGTACGCCGCACCGATGTACGCGCCGACCGCGGCCGCAGCGAGCGGGCCGCGGTTCGTGCGGGCGAGGGGAAGGATCACGAGAACCAGGCCCGCGGTGGCGACGACCTCCCCGAGCAGGTGCCCGGCGGTGACCCGCTCGGTCGTCGCGATCGAGGTCGGGACCTCGAACATCGCGTTCGCGAGGACCGCGCCTCCGATGCCGCCGAGCAGCTGCGCGCCGACGAACACCGCCAGCTCCCGCCCCGACAGGCCGGTCCGGTCGCGGCGGCCGAGGAGCGCGTCGATGGCGGAGACGAGCGGGTTGAAGTGCGCCCCCGACACCGGCCCGAGTGTCAGGATCAGCACCGCGAGGCCCAGCGCGGTCGCGAGGGAGTTCTCCAGCAGTTGCACGCCGACATCGTTCGGGGAGAGCGACTGGGCGGCGATGCCGGAGCCGACGACGATCGCCGCGAGCAGACCGGTGCCGAGGAACTCGGCCACGGCCCGACGAGCGAGCGGAGGAGGGGAAGTGGTGTCCATGTCGTCGGCCATCTTGACCGCTTACGATCACTCAGTCAAGATTGAGTCAATGAACACCGAGCGAACCGAATTGGAAGCGCGCGCCGCCCGGCACGCAGCCCTCAGCGACCCCGCGCGGCTGCGGATCACGGACCTCCTTACCCTTGGAGACTTGGCGCCGCGGGAGCTGCAGGACCGACTAGGGATGCCCTCGAACCTCGTCGCGCACCACCTCGCCGTCCTCGAGCGCGAGGGCATGATCCTCCGTCGCCGTTCGGAGGCGGACCGGCGCCGCAGCTACGTGCACTTGATCCCCGGCGCGTTCGATCAGCTCGGGCCCTCGACCACCGCCGCGGCGCGGCGGGTGCTGTTCGTGTGTACCGCGAACTCCGCCCGCTCCCAGCTCGCCGCGCAGCTCTGGGCGCAGCGCAGCTCGATCCCCGTGGCGTCCGCCGGCACGCACCCCGCCGCGGCGATCGCGGCTGGCGCCATCACGACTGCCGAGCGGCACGGCCTGACGCTGACAGGGAATGCTCCGCAGCAGTTCGCGGACGTGGCCGCCGACACCGACCTCGTGATCACTGTCTGCGACGCCGCGCACGAGGAACTCGGCTCGGAGGCGCTGCACTGGTCGATCCCCGACCCGGTACCTGCCGGCACGGACGCCGCGTTCGATGCCGCCTACGACGAGCTCGCCGCGCGCGTCGACGCTCTCGCAGCGAGGGTCACGGCCGCCTGATCAGACGCGGGTGAGCATCCCCGCGAGGGAGTCGAGCGCACCGGGGACGAGGGAGAAGTACGCCCACGTGCCGCGCTTCTCGCGGGCCAGGATCCCGGCGTCCACGAGGATCTTCAAGTGGTGCGACACCGTGGGCTGACTCAGCCCGACCGGCTCCGTGAAGTCGCACACGCACACCTCGCCCGAGCTGCTCGAAGCCACGATCGACACCAGGCGAAGCCTCGCCGGATCCGCCATCGCCTTCAACGCCCGTGCCAGCAGCTCCGCGCCCTCCGCGCTCAGCGGCTCGCGCGCGAGCGGCGCACAGCACGCGGCCGCCGCCGCGGTGAGAGTCAGCTCGCTCGTCGCCATGACTTCACCCTCCCACACATTGACAGTCATCGATATAGCGAGGCAGACTCGGTCCATCGATGACCGTCGATGTTGAGGAGTGCACCTGATGACCATGCTGCTGACCGTCCCGCCCCGCACCGACGAGCGCCGCCTCACCGGCCTGCCCGCCGCCGTGATCGGCGCCGGCCCTGTCGGTCTCGCCGCCGCCGCGCAGCTGCTCGAGCGAGGCCTCGACGTCGTGGTCTACGAGGCTGGTGAAAGCGCCGGAGCCGCGGTGCAGCAGTGGGGCCACACCCGCCTGTTCTCCCCGTGGGAGTACCTGGTCGACGCGGCCGCCGGGCGCCTGCTCGACGCCGCCGGCTGGGAGGCGCCCGCGGCAAAGAAACTGCCCACCGGGCACGAGTTCGTCCGCGACTACCTCGCGCCCCTCGCCGCGACCCCGCAGCTCGACTCCGTCATCCGATACCGCTCCCGCGTGCTGGCTGTGACCCGCGAGGGCATGGACCGCACTCGCTCTACCGGACGCGCGGGTACCCCGTTCCTGCTGCGTCTGGACACTGTGGAGGGCGCCGTCGACGTCACCGCCCGCGCAGTCATCGACACCTCGGGCACCTACTCCACGCCCAACGCCCTCGCCTCGGCCGGCCTCGACCCGATCGGCGCCGCCGACGTCGCCGAGCATCTCAGTCACGCGCTGCCCGATGTGCTCGGCGCCGACCGTGCCAGGTTCGCCGGGAAGAGCGTCCTCGTCGTCGGCGCCGGCCACTCCGCTGCGAACACCCTGATCAAGCTCGCCCGACTCGCCCGCGAGGAGCCGGAGACGAGGATCACCTGGGCGATCCGCGGCACCAGCCCGCTGCGCGTCTTCGGCTCGGGCGACGACGAATTGGAGGAGCGCGGCAAGCTCGGCGGTACCGTCCACCAGCTCGTCCGCGACGGCGCGATCACCCTCCTGGACCGCTTCGAGATCGACCGCCTCGAGAAGACCACCACCGGCCGGGTCGCCGTCCTCGGGCGCCGCCGGAAGGAGCGCGAGAGCGTCGAGGCGGATGTCGTCGTGCAGGCGACCGGGTTCCGGCCCGACCTCGACATGCTGCGCGAGATCCGCGTCTCCCTGGACGAGATCGTGGAAGCGCCCCGCGCGCTCGCGACGCTGATCGATCCGAACCTGCACTCCTGCGGCACCGTCGACCCGCACGGCGTCGCGGAACTCGCCCACCCCGAACCGAACTTCTTCATCGCCGGCATGAAGTCCTACGGCCGCGCCCCGACCTTCCTCCTGGTCACCGGTTACGAGCAGGTCCGCTCTATCGCGGACGAGCTCGCGGGCGATCACGCCGCGGCCCGGCGGGTGCAGCTCGTGCTCCCCGAGACCGGCGTCTGCTCGACTGACATCGGATCCGCCGGAGGAAGCTGCTGCTCGTGATGGCGGTCCGGGCGATGCTCCCCGAGGACTGGGCGGCGGTCGAGGCGATCTACCGAGAGGGCATCGCGACCGGGCACGCCACCTTCGAGGCCGAACCGCCGACGTGGGAGATGTTCGATGCGGGGAAGCTCGACGTCGGGCGCCTGGTCGCCGTCGACGGCGACCGTGTCCTCGGGTGGGCGGCGCTCTCGCCCGTGTCGAGCCGGCCCGTCTACCGCGGAGTGGTCGAGCACTCCGTCTACGTCGCCGCCGCAGCCCGCGGCCGCGGCGCCGGCGCGGCACTCCTGCGGGCTCTCATCGAGACCGCGGACGCTGCTGGTCTCTGGACGATCCAGTCGAGCATCTTCCCCGAGAACACCGCCAGCCTCGCCCTCCACGACCGCGCCGGCTTCCGCCGCGTCGGCACCCGCGACCGGATCGCGCTGATGACTTACGGACCAGCCGCCGGTACCTGGCGTGACACGATCCTCATCGAACGTCGACGCCCGTCCTGACCGTCGCGGTAGGGGATCGTTCACCGGTACACGCAGACGCGACACCGAGCGCCGCGAAAACCTGTGAGTCTTGGCGTTCGGTGGCGGCGTTTTGATGCCGTTCCGTGTCGTGTGCTTTCAGCGGGTGAGCGTGGTTGCGTGGGGGTTTCGTGGTGAAAGGTGAGCTAGTGGGAGGGTGCGTGCTGGTCGTCGTCGTGTGGGCGTAGAGCTATCCAGAGACCGCAGAGGCGGCACACGTACGCGGTGCCTCCGTGCAGGGCATGGACGTGTTTCCTGTTGCGGAGCTTGCCGCAGCAGGAGCAGACGACGCGGGTGTCAACGGTCATGGGAGCTGATCGTGTCGGCGGTCCTTGCCCTCCGGCAGAGGTGGTTTGCGTATGCGAACGCTGGGGCGTGGGTCGCGTCGCGGAGCATCGATGGGCATTGTCCGATCATCCTCCCGGCGGGTTCTCTCCGCTCGGGTCTGGTGCGGAACGGAAACGGCTAGAGCATGGAGCCGAGGTCGGAACCGAGGGAGGGGTAGGTGGCGGTCATCGATTTGAGCTGTCGGGTGGTCAGGCCGAGCTTGATCGCGAGACTGAGGATGTTGATCAGTTCGGCGTAGCCGGGACCGAGGAGGTGCGCGCCGAGGATCGTGTCGGTGTTCTTGTCGATGATGATCTTCGTCGCGGCGGTCGTCTCACCGACGCGGTAGGTGGAGTACCAGCCCCTGGTGTCGAGGTGTCGCACGGTGATGTCTGCGCCGCTGTCTCTCGCGTCGCGTTCGAGCGCGCCGACGCGGTTGAGTTCGGGGATGGTGAACACGGTGGTGGGCACGGCCGTGTAGTCGGGGGTCGTGGTGGTGCCCTTGAGCATGTTGGAGGCTGCGACCTTGCCCTCGAACACGGCGACCGGGGTCAGGGGTCTTCCTGGCGTGTCGGCGCAGTCGCCGGCCGCGTAGACCGCGGGATTGGTGGTGCTCTGGAGGTGTCCGGTGACCGTGACTCCGCGCGGGGTGAAGGCGATGTTCGCGGCGTCCAGGTTCAGGCCATCGAGGTTCGCCACTCGTCCGGCGCCGTGCACCACGAGGTCGGCGCCGATCACGAACATCTCACCGTCGCGCTCGAGCGCGACGTCGAGACCCGCTGCGGTGGGAGTGACGCTGCGGATGGTGGTGGCGAGCTGCACGGAGATGCCGGTGCTCCTGGTGCGCTCCACGAGCAGGTCGACGAGGTCCGGGTCGAATTCCTTCAACGGGTGCTCGCCGTGATCGATGATCACGCAGCTCGTTCCGGCGCGGGCAGCGATGTGAGCGAACTCGAACGAGATGAACCCGCCACCCACGAACACGATCCGCTCCGGGAGCCGATCGAGGTCGAGGAAGTCGCTGCTGTCAATCAGGTGCTCCTGCCCCGGAAACGTCAGTGACCGCGGTCGGGCGCCGGAGGCGATGAGGAACCTCTTCGCCTGGTGTCGCGTCCCGTTGACGTCGATCTGGTTCGGGCCCGTGAACCGGGCGCTGCCGTGGAAGGTCGCGACCCCGTTCCCGACGAGCTCGTCCTCCATCCCCTGAGGCACACCATCGGTGAATCCTCGCTTGTGGGCCATCAGTGCAGGCCAGTCGATCGACACCGTGCCCTCGGTGATGCCCTTGCCGTGCATCAGATGGGCGGCGTCGATGACTTCCGCTCCGCGCCGGAGGATCTTCTTCGGATCGCAGCCGCGCAGCGCGCACGTGCCTCCATACGGCAGGGCGTCCACGATGCCCACGCGCCAGCCCTGAGCGGCGCATTTGTTCGCGGCCGTCGTGCCGGCCATCCCGGCACCGATGACGAACAGGTCGAACTCCTCGCTCATCAAGTTCTCCTTCTCTACGACAGCAGCGCCGGTCGTGCTCATCCCGGTCGGAGTCCCCGCGCTCATGCGGCAGAGAGGGCCGAGCGCAGCTGCTCCATCGTCGGCGCGCCCGCGAGCCCGTCGGGCGTGACATAGATGCGGCACGCGAGCCCGACCGTCGCGTTCGGGTCGGGGAACAGGTCGGCACCGTTGACCACCATGCTCGGCGATCCTCGGAAACCGATCGCTTCCGCCTGCTCCACCGACTCGACCAGCAACCGCTTCACGGTCAGATCGGGCTGATCCTGAGCGATTTCCGCGAGACGCGTCGCCGCGACCGTCCAGTTCGGGCATCCATCGAAGTACTGCAAGGTGATCTCCACGACCCGACCGTAAACCCTGTACCGGACTGCAAGGTCAAGTGGTGGAATGAGGTCATGCGCATCGGAGAACTTGCCCACACCACCGGAGTGAGCGCACAGACGATCCGGTTCTACGAACGCCAAGGGCTCCTGCCCTTCCCCGAGCGGGAGACGAACGGATACCGGCAGTACGGCGACGACGCCGCCGCGCGGTTGCGGTTCATCCGGGCGTCCCAGACCGCCGGCTTGACCCTCACGGACATCAGCAGCGTCCTCGCGCTTCGACAGGCAGGGGAAACGCCCTGCGAGCACGTCACCACCCTGCTCACCAGCAGGCTCGATGACGTCCGCGCCCGGCAGCGAGAACTCGCGCTCCTAGAGACCGAGCTGGAGAACGCACTCGTCGCGAGCCGCGAACTCGACCCCGCCGACTGCACCGCCAACAGCGTGTGCCAGATCATCACCAGCTCACGCCCGGCCCTCCCATAGACGAACGTCAGCGGCACACCGCGCACAGTGATTCGGCCACCCGGTGTGAATCACGGCGTTCTGTGGCTGCGTTCTGACGTCGTTCCGTGTCGCTCGGGGGTGAGATGAACTAGTTCCGCTGTGCGGTCGCGGCGAACCTCGAACCCTTGCGCGTCAGGAGCGGACGAGTCGGGCGATGGCGTCGGACGCTTCTCGCAGCTTGATCTTCGCGTCGTCACCGCCGGCCGCAGCGGCCTCGAGGACGCAGTGGTTGAGGTGGTCGTTAAGGAGACCGAGTGCGACGGATTCAAGGGCGCTGGTCGTGGCAGAGATCTGGGTGAGGATCTTGATGCAGTACTGCTCGTCCTCGACCATGTTCTGGAGCCCTCGGACTTGTCCCTCGATGCGGCGCAGCCGGCGGAGGTACTGGTCCTTGTCGGAGATGTAGCCGTGGGTGCCGGCGGTGTCGTCGTGCTCGGTGGTTTGCTCGGTCACGGTGTCCTCGTCCCCCTCGTGCTGGTGCAGCTCGTCCGCTGCTGGTGTGGGTCGGACGGGTACGGAGAGGGTTTTCAGCCGCTCCGGCTGCTTTCTGCATACTCTAGGGGGGTATGCCCGGGCGTCCTCATCGATGCTCGGGGTGGAGTGACGTGCGGTTTCGGAGGTGTGGATCATGAGCGACAGCGTCGTTTCTAAGCTGTCCGCGCCGCTGACGCGCGCGGTGGTCGTGGTGCTGACGTTGGCGGCTCTGCTGCTGGGCGTGTTCGCGATGCACTCCATGATGGGCAGCCACTCCGACGCCTCCCTGTCCGCAGGACACGCGCACGCGCAGTCCGATGCTCACGCCGATCCGGTGGCCGCCTCGACCGGCGGGATGGCTTTCGCGGCCGGCGCCGATCAGGGCGCGGTCGTGCCGATGGTGCCGTGTGATGACAGTTGCGCGATGGGGTGCGCGCTGATGGCGGCGACGTGCGTCATCGTGTTCTTCCTCGCGTCCCTGATCCTCCTGGACCGGGTGCCCGCGATGTTCGCGCGCGTATTGGACGCGGGTCCGCGTCTGGTGCGGCTGGTGCCGCGCGCAAGGTTCCACGTGTATCTGCCGTCGTTGACGGTGTTGTCGATCAGTCGCACCTGATTCGCCTGTGATCGCAGCGTCCGCTGCGACCTCTCTACCGTGCCCGCGGGGCGCGGTTCCGGCGATTTCTGCAACCGACTGAACGGATACGACGACTCATGAACACCAAGCGCACTCTTCTCGCCTCGACTCTCGCTCTGGCGACCGCGATCACTCTTACCGCCTGCTCGGACAGCTCCTCCGGATCGGGCGGCATGGAGGGAATGGACCACGGCGGCTCCTCCTCGTCCGCGTCCGCGGCGCCGTCCTCGTCTTCGACTGCTGCGGCGGAGGTGGACTTCAACGATCAGGACGTGATGTTCGCGCAGATGATGAAGCCCCACCACGAGCAGGCGGTGGAGATGTCCGACATGATCCTCGCGAAGGACGGCATCAGCACCGACGTCACCGACCTCGCGACCCAGATCAAGGAAGCTCAGGGGCCGGAAATTTCTCAGCTCGAGGAGTGGCTCACCGCGTGGGGGGCTGAGGACTCGATGTCGGGCATGGATCACAGCATGGACGGGATGATGTCCGACGAGGACATGTCCGCGCTGGAGAGCGCGACCGGCGCCGAGGCGGAGAAGCTGTTCCTCGAGCAGATGATGATGCACCACGAGGGTGCTGTGGAGATGGCGCAGACCGAGGTCGATAAGGGCCAGAACGCGGACGCGATCGAGATGGCGGAGATGATCGTGCAGACGCAGACGGAGGAGATTGCGACCATGCAGGACCTCCTCGCGTCCCGCTGACCCGCCTTCTCTGACGCCCCTTCCCCCTCCTCCTGGGCAGGCGCAGCGCTGCTGCGTCGCGCCCGGGCGCGCGCGATACCGCCGCGCCCCGGTGGGGGTCGCCGTACCTGGCGATCCCCACCCCTCTCTTCTTTGCGCTCATCGAGGGCGCTCGAACCAGAAACGTTCCCCATGCACCACACCCCTCTTCGTTCACGTCCCCGTCGCGCGGGAGTTGCCCGGTGAGCGGCGCGTCGACGCCGACGAACGATCCGCGCCGCCGTGACGTGCACCGCACCCGGACCAGCGCCCGCGAGACGTCCCCCCGGCAGGCGGTACTCACGCTTGGCCGCCGGACGACGTACACGGCGCCCTCGCGCGCAGACGCTCACGCGTTGCAGCAGGCCGCCCGCGCCGCGGCCCGCCCGCGACCGACCCCGCCGGGCACGGCCACGATGCGGCCGCGCCTGGCCGGGATGTCCGCGATGACTCTCGTCACGATGATCGCGGTGACCTCCTCCATGCCCGCGTTCGCCGTGGAAGGCACCCCGACCACGACCGCGACCCTGGCCGTCAGCGAGGTGCAGCCGCAGACGTTCGTCGCCGCCGGCGCCGTGCAGCTCACCGTCACCCGTGACGCGTTCGGCGCGGAAGCCAAACCCGAGGTGCTGGTGACCGCCGCCGTCGCCACGGCCCTCGTGGACGACGCATCAGAAGACTCCGCCGCGTCCCTCGAGGACAGCGGCATCGCGGGTGCCGCCTGGCGGGTGCCGGTCGCGGGCCGCATCTCGAGCACCTTCGGTCCGCGCCCGAATGCTCCGGTCTCGGGAGTGAGCCCGTTCCACAAGGGCACCGACCTCGCCGCCCCCTGCGGAACACCCGTGGTCGCCGCAACCGGTGGGACCGTCGAGGAAGCCGACTACGCCGGCAGCTACGGCAACTGGATCCTGGTGGAGAGCAGCGACGGCATCGAGACGGGCTACGCGCACAACAGCGACCTGCTCGTGAACGTGGGCGACACGGTCGCCGCCGGCGACCTCATCGCACTCGTGGGCTCCACCGGAGCGTCCTCCGGCTGCCACCTGCACTTCGAGACCCGCGTGGACGGGAGCCCCGTGGACCCGGAGGTTTTCATGAGCGATCTGGGTGTCGGTCTTGGCTGACCCGCGCACGACACCCGCCCGCCGGGCGGGCGCCGCGGCGGTCCTCGTGTTCGCCGTCACCGCATCCCTGTTCCTCAGCGCGCCGGCCTCGCAGGCGGCGGAGTATCCGAGTTGGGAGCAGGTGCAGAGCGCTCGCGCGAGCGAGGCGAGCACCCAAACGCAGATCACCGAGCTGACCGGCCTGCTGGAAAGGTTGGAGGCGGACGTCGCCGCCGCGCAGCGGGAGCAGCAGCAGCGCGGCGAAGCGTACGAACGAGCTCAGGGCGCCTACGACCGGGCGAATCACCGTGCGGCGACGTTGCAGGAGCAGGCGGACGCCGCCTCCGATCGCGCGGACACGTCGCAGGTGCAGGCGGGCCGTCTCGCGGCATCCCTGTCCCGCACCGCCGGCTCGAACCTCACCCTGTCGCTGCTGACAGGGAAGGACAGCAGCAGCCTCCTGAATCAGCTCGCGACGATGAGCAAGCTGGCCGAGAAGACGGACACGATCTACGCCACCGCGACCGCGGACGCGAACACCGCCCAGGCGCTCACCGAGCAGGCGGACATCGCGAAAGCGGAGCTGGGCGAGCTGGCGAGCGCGTCGCAGAACGCGCTGGCCGACGCGATCGCGGCCAGCGACGCTGTGCAGCAGCGCCGCGACGAGCAGGCGGTGAACGCGGCCACGTTGCAGGCGCAGCTCAGCGTCCTCACCGAGGACCGCGAAGCGACCGAGGCCGACTATCAGCGCGGCGAAGACGCGCGGCGTGCCGCCGAAACGGCCGCCGCCGCGCAGGCCGCGCAAGCCGCCGCCGCCCGCGCCGCGCAAGCCGCCGCCACCGCCGTCCGCACCGCGCCCGCACCCGTGTCCGGTGGGAACGCCCCCGTCTCCCGCCCGGCCGCCCCGGCCGCCGGCAGTGCGGCGCCGGTGCCGTCGGGGTCGGGGTGGGTGAGGCCGGTGTCGGGGTGGATCAGTTCCGCGTTCGGGCCGCGCCCGAACCGGCCGGTCGCCGGAGTCGGGTCCTTCCACTACGGCACCGACCTCGCGGCCGGCTGCGGAGTGCCCGTCGCCGCCGCGTCCGCCGGGACCGTCGCCTACTCCGGGCCGCTGGGCTCCTACGGCAACTGGGTGCTCCTGGATCACGGGAACGGCATCCAGACCGGCTACGCCCACAACAGCACCAACCTCGTCTCCGTCGGGCAGAGCGTCACCGCGGGGCAGAGCATCGCCCTCGTCGGCTCCACCGGTGCATCCTCCGGCTGCCACCTCCACTACGAGACCCGCGTCAACGGCGCCCGCGTCGACCCCGAACCGTTCATGAGCGCCCGAGGAGTGACCCTTGGCTGAGCACCCGCACCGCCCGCGCCGTCTCGTCGTGGCGATCGGCGCCGCGGTGACGGTGGCGCTGCTCGCCGGCTGCACCATGTCGGACCGTGCAGAAACCGGCGCGCTCGTAGCCGCCCCGGAAGGGTTGGAGCATGTGCACGGGCTGGGTTGGGATCCGGCGACCGGACTCACCTACGCGGCCGCGCACTCGGGAGTGTGGGTGATCCCGACCGACACCCTCCCCGACACCTACCCCACCACCAGCGCCGGTGCGCCTTCGGGTGAGGGGCCGATCGGTGGGCGGGCGCAGGACACGATGGGGTTCACGATCACCCCGGAAGGCGTGTTCTACGCCTCCGGGCATCCCGACCCCGCCGAGACGTCAGCGCCGGGTCCGAATCTGGGCCTGATCCGCAGCACCGACGCGGCCGCGACCTGGGAGCCGCTGTCCCTCAGCGGAGAGACGGACTTCCACGACCTCGCGACCGTCGCCCTCACCGGCACTACCACCCGCGTCTACGGATACGACGCGACCGGCGGCGCCATCCTCCGAAGCGACGACTCCGGCGCCACCTGGACCCCGGCCGCACGCCTGCCGCTACGGGATCTGACCGCGGACCCGGAGCGCCCCGACCGGGTGTTCGCGACCACCGAGACCGGCTTGCAGATCAGCGACGACGCGGCGGTCACCTTCCGGCCCGTCCCCGGCGCGCCCGCCCTGTTCCTCGTGGACAGCAGTGCCGGCGGGGAGCTGGTGGGTGTCGACGTCGACGGAGTGCTGTGGACGGGGACTCTGGAGGGCTCCTGGCGAAGCCACGGAAGGGTCGAGGGGACGCCGGAGGCGTTCACGCTCGTCGACGGCGAAGAACAGTGGCTCCTCGTCGCCGACGAGCGCGGCGTGGTCGCCAGCGGCGACTACGGACGCACCTGGACGGTGCTGCGGCCCTCCTCGTGAGGGACCGGGCTGGTGCCGCGCTCGCGCGCGGCGCGAGTGCTGGCCTGCGGGGACAGGTCCAGCCGGCGCAGCAGTTGCGCGTTCACAGCGACGACGACCGTGGACGCCGACATCAGCAGCGCACCCACCGACATCGGCAGCACGAACCCGATCGGGGCCAGCACTCCCGCAGCCAGCGGGACGGAGAGCAGGTTGTAGCCGGCCGCCCACCACAGGTTCTGCTTCATCTTCCGGTAGCTCGCCCTCGACAGCTCGATCACCGACAGCACCGACCGGGGATCATCGGACGCCAGGATCACCCCGGCGGACGCGATCGCGACATCGGTGCCCGCACCGATCGCGATCCCCACGTCAGCCTGCGCGAGAGCGGGCGCATCGTTGACACCGTCACCGACCATCGCGACCCGCCGGCCCTCGTTCTGCAGCTCGATCACCTTCGCGGCCTTGTCCTCCGGCTTCACCCCCGCGAACACCCGATCGATACCGAGCTCCGCGCCGACGGTGTTCGCGACGGCTTCGGCGTCGCCGGTGATCATGACCACCTGCACGCCGATCGCGTGCAGCGCGTCCACGGCCTGCCGGGACTCCTCCCGCACCTCATCCGCGAGCCCCAACGCCCCGATAACCCGGCCGTCGCGGAGCACGTGCAGGATGATCATCCCTTCCGCCTCCCACGCCCGCGTCTGCTCGAGCGGCGCCGCGTCGTGCGCGCGGAGCATCGACGGACCCCCCACACTCACTGCCCGCCCCTCGACGTGCGCGGTGACACCGACCGCGGTCGACGCCTCGAACCCGGTCGCCGCCGACACCCGCACACCGCGGTCGCGTGCAGCGTTCACGATGGCCCGCGCCAGCGGGTGCTCACTGTCCGCCTCCACCGCTGCGGCGACCGCAAGCAGCTCCTCCTCGCCCACACCCTCGACGGTGTGCACGGCGGTCAGCGTCGGCTCACCCTTGGTCAGGGTGCCGGTCTTATCGAACAGGACCGTGGTCACCGTCCGCATGCTCTCCAACGCCAGACGGTCCTTCACGAGCACGCCACCCTTCGCGGCGCGCTCGGTCGCGATGGACACCACCAGCGGGATCGCCAGGCCCAGCGCGTGCGGGCACGCGATCACCAGGACCGTGATCGTGCGGATCACCGCCTCATCAGGGCTGCCCAGCAGCGACCACACGATCGCGGTGATCACGCCCGCGCCCAACGCGAACCAGAACAGCCACCCGGCCGCGACATCCGCGATGCGCTGCGCCCTCGAGGAGGAGTTCTGCGCCTCGGTGACCAGGCGTTGGATGCCGGCGAGAGCCGTGTCATCTCCGACCGCCGTCACCTCCACCCGCAGGGCCGTGTCCGTGGCGACCGTGCCGGCGACGACCATCGACCCCGGTCCTCGGCTGACCGCTCGGGACTCCCCGGTGATCATCGACTCGTCCATATCCGCGGTGCCCTCGAGCACTCGGCCATCGGCCGGCACCCGGCCGCCGGGACGCACGATCACGACGTCGCCCTGCACCAGGTCCGCGGGAGACACCTTCTCCACGCCGCTCTCGCGCACCCGCTCCGCCTCATCCGGCAGCAGCGCCGCGAGGGAATCCAAGGCGGAGGAGGTCTGTGCGAGGGAGCGCATCTCGATCCAGTGCCCGAGCAGCATGATCACGATCAGCAGCGCGAGCTCCCACCAGAAATCGAGCTCGTGATCCAGCAGCCCCAGGCTTGCACCCCACGATGCGAGGAACGCGACCGTGATCGCCAACGCGATCAGCAGCATCATCCCCGGCGTCTTCGAGCGCAGCTCCGACACCGCGCCTTCAAGGAACGGCCGGCCGCCCCACACGTACATGACCGTGCCCAGCACCGGCGAGATCCACGCGACCCACGACGCCTCCGGCAGCGAATAGCCCAGGATCATCGCGAACATGCCGCTGAAACCCACCACCGGCACCGCGAAAACCAACATGATCCAGAACAGACGCCGGAACTGGCCCACGTGATCACCGTGACCTCCGTGACCCGCGTGACCGCTGTGCCCTGCGTGGCCGTCGTGCTCGCCGTGGCCCGGGTGACCGGCAGGGTCACCGTGCTCGCTGCTGACCGGATGCCCGGCGTGACCGTCCGGAGCCGTACTCACGGCCTGACCGTGCGACGCCCCGCGCTCTCCCGGCATCGCGTGGCCGCCGTGCTCGGACTGCGCCGGCATTGGCGTCGCCCCGTGATGCTCACCGTGCCCGCTCGAATGCCCCTCGTGCTTGACCATCGTGACTCCTTCCGGCCTGAACCGACCTCACCGAACCGTATACCCCCCCGGGGTATCTGACAACGGGGTTGAAGGCTCGTTCATTCCCGGAGCTGGACACTCCTGGACACGCACGACTCCGCAGACGTCACCTGTCCACGCGCGCTCCCGCGGCCCGGCAGGACGCCACCGGGACACCCGCCGCGAGGCCGCACCTCGCGGATCCGACATCACCGACGACCTGCTCACCCGACGAACGGAACACGCTCTTGCTACTGGAACTGCTCACGGAACTCACCACCACCCCGCCGTCCCCGGCGACCCCCACCCCCGCGCCGTTCAACGAGGACACCGTCACTCCGGGCCTGTTCGGCTTCCTGCTGACCTTCCTCGTCGCGGGAGCCGCCGTCCTGCTGTCCGTCGACATGATCCGGCGCGTCCGACGAACGACCTACCGGGAGATCGTGTCCCGGCAGCTCGACCTCGAAGAAGCGCACGCACAGCAGAAGAACACCGACGAGCAGTAGCGGCACCTCCCGCGACCGCGCCGCCGCAAGCCCGCCGTGCAGCGCGACGACCAGGGCCGCTATCTAGGCTGTGGCTCATGAGTTACTCCGACCCCGCCGGCACGCCTCCGCCGCCGCGACCTGTGTGGGTAAAGGTGTTCTCGCTCGTCGTTGCTGCGCTCGGGATCGTCTTCATCGCCGTGCACCTGCTCACCGGCGGCGGAGCTCAGATGATGAACCACTGATGATGTTCACCCCGCGCGCCCGGCAACTCGCCCTCACCGTGCACGTGCTGGTCTCGGTCGGCTGGTTCGGCGCCGTCTGCGCCTTCCTCGCGATCGCCGTTCTCGGAGCGACGAACAGCGACCCCCTCGTGGTGCGCGGCGCGTACCTGGCGCTGGAACCGGTGGGGATGCTCGTGATCGTGCCGTTCGCCCTCGCCTCCCTCGCGACCGGGATCCTCCAAGGACTCGGGACGCACTGGGGGCTGCTGCGTCACTACTGGGTGGCGATCAAACTCTGGCTGACCGTCTTCGCGACCGCAGTCCTCCTCATCCACACCCGCCTGATCGGGACGATGGCCGCCGCCGCCCACAACGGCCAGATCCCCGCGACGCTCGACGGCACCCGCACGCAGCTCGTCGTCGCAACGCTCGGCGGCGCGATCGTCCTCACCGTCATCATCGGACTGTCGATCCTCAAGCCCCGAGGTCTCACGAGGCGCGGCCTCCACCAGACCCGCCCGTCACGAGTGACCGGTGCTGCGCCCCGCGGGCGCCCGTGAATTCCTTGCCCGAATAGCTCACGGCGCAGCGAGCGGACGCTCACACAGAACGCCCGTTCTCTGTCGCGGCGGGATAAGGATCCTGTTGAGCGCCCAGGATCCGCGTGTATCGTGATCATCACAACGGGCCGGTTCCCGGAACGTTGCCAGCCGAAGACCCCGCCTCGCGGGGTCTTCATTTTTAAGGCGTCCAGATCCAATCGTGCGATGTCGACGCGTCGATCAGGCCGCCCAGGCGTCCGATTGACGGAGGTGCTGGTCTTGCGGAGGTGTTTGCTGTCGCTCGTCGCCTGCTGATCTAGTCGTCATCATCATCGTCGTCCTCCACGAGTTCGCCTTCCCAGGCCTCGCGGCCCTCGTGGATCGCGAAGAGGGCGATGACGAAGCCCGCAACGGGGTCCAGCCACGCCGCACCGGTGAGCGCGTACAGAACGAGTCCGACGAGGGTGGAGACGCTCAGCAGGACGCAGATTCGGGTCTCTGCGGCGTCCGCGAGGATCAGGGGGTCACCGAGCTTCTTCCCGACGCGGGTCTTCAGCCCGGCGAGCACCGGCATGACGATGATCGAGAGGGCCAGGAGCACGATGCTGACGGGCGAGGACTCGGGAGCCTCACCCTCGATCAGGCTCCGGATGCCCTCGATGGTCACGTACGCGGCGAGGAGGAAGAACGTCACCGCGACGAATTTCAGCGTGCGCCGCTCCTTGGCCTCGTCCGCTTCGCCGTGTCGCAGCCGCGCCGCCAGACGCAGGCCCACCAGCACGGCGGCGATCGATTCGATACCGGAATCGATGCCGAACCCGATCACGGACACGAGTCCCGCGGCGATGCCCGCCGCGATCGCGACGATCCCCTCGATGACGTTGTAGGCGACGGTGAACTGCGCGAGGCGCAGCCCGCGTCGGGTCAACTGTTCGGTCTCGGTGGGCGTGGGCATGGGTGTGGGTGTGGGTGTGGGCGTGCTCATTCTGCGGTCCTGTCGGGCGAGGGAATGGAAGGTCAGATGGGGAGGACGAACCCGTTGATGAGGTTCTGCAGGCGGTAGATCAACTGGGTCCACAGGCCGGTGACCATCGCGGTGCCGATGAGGATCAGCAGCCCTCCGCCGAGGAGGTTGATGGTGCGGATGTGGCGCTTGAGGAAGCTGGTCGCGGTTGCCGCCCAGGAGAATCCGAGCGCGATCAGCAGGAACGGGATCCCCAAGCCCAGGCAGTACAGCAGCCCGAGCAGCGCGCCGCGGCCCGCGGACGCCCCGTCCAGGCTCAACGCGGAGATCGCGGCGAGGGTGGGTCCGAAGCAGGGCGTCCACCCGAGCCCGAACACGACACCGAGCAGGGGTGCTCCGGCGAGTCCGGTTGCCGGTTTCCAGCGGGGACGGATCGTGCGTTGCAGGAACCGAACCTGACCGATGAACACGACACCCATGAGGATCACGAGCACGCCGAGGATGCGGGTGACGGTGTCCTGCCATTCGAGCAGCCACGTGCCGAGCGCGCCGAACGCGGCACCGTAGGCGATGAAGACGACGGCGAAGCCGGCGACGAACAGGCCCACCCCGGCGACGAGGCGACGGCGGCTGCCCGCGGCGAGGTCCGGGTTCCCGCCGATGTAGGCGAGGTAGCCGGGAACGAGGGGCAGCACGCACGGGGACGCGAACGAGACGAGCCCGGCGAGGACCGCGATGGGTGCAGCGAGCAACAGTTGGCCGCTGAACACGGCCTCTCCCCAGTTCACGACGCCGCCTCCGCGATGGTGTCCGCGATGAGGGTGTCGAGGATCGAGCGGGCCGTGACGCGGCCGAGGATCCGCGCGGCGGGCCGACCCTCGACGTCGAGGACGAGGGTGGTGGGGACGGCGTTCGCGGCGAACTTCCCAGCGAACGCGAGAGCCACCGCGGCGTCGGTGTCGATGATCGAAGGGTAGGTGATGTCGTAGGTGTTCGCGAACGCCACGGCCGTCTCGGCCTGGTCGCGGACGTTGACCCCCAGAAACGTCGCGCCGTTCCCGTCGTACTGCTCGTGCAGCGCCTGGAGGTCGGGTGCTTCGGCGCGGCAGGGGGCGCACGCGGCGTACCAGAAGTTCACAACGAGCACCTGCCCGCGATAGTCGTCCGAGCTGATCGACTCCCCGGTCTCGCCTGTTCCCACGAACTCCACCGGCTCGCCGCGGCTGCCAATCGGCCACTCGATGACCGTGCCGTCGCCGGCGACGTAGTTCTTGTTCGACCCGCCCCGGTACTGCTCCGCGAGGTCATCGCGGGCGCACCCGCTGGTCGCCAAGCCGATCACGGCGAGCGGGGGGAAGGTCAGCAGGGCGCGGCGGGTGAGGGCGCTCACGAGGTGACCGCGATCAGAGTGCTGGTTGTCACGGTGGTGCTTTCTGTCAGGCCGGTGATCGTCGCGCGACGAACGGTCGCGGAGGATTTGCGAGGGGTTAGGACGGGGGGCGGCGAAGTGATCACGTTTCGGACCTGCGCGGTTCGGGACTGTCGTGCTTGCCGAAGACCTGGAGGACAGCCCAGCCGGCGATGCCACAGGTGGCGAAGATGTCCGCGACGTTGAAGATCGCGAACCAGTCGACCGCGATGAAGTCCACGACCTCCCCGCTGAGGGGAGTGCCTGTTGCGCGGCTGATGCGGTCCCAGATGTTCCCGGCGCCACCCCCAGCGGCAAGAGCCAGGAGAGCCGTGCCGCCCATCGGCGCGCCTCGAGCGGCACGCACGAAGACCCAGACCGTGAGAGCGCCGGCGATGCCGATCAGTCCCACCGCCAGCGGCGGGCCCAGCTCCGAGCCCATCCCGAACGCGACGCCGGGATTGAAGATCAACTTCAGCCGGGCGCCCAGCGCGAGCTCGATGGTGCGCCCGTCGCCTAGCTCCGTGAGCGCCCAGCTCTTGGTGAGCTGATCGAGGGCGAACGCTGCCGCGATCAGCGCGGCCGCCACCGCCACTCGGAACGCGGCCGTGCGCGTCGCGGCCATCAGAAGAGTTCGAGGAGTCGGGGCAGGACACCCGACTCGATCAGGATGAAGAGCCCCAGACCGATGAACACGGCAGGCACGAGCCAGTGCTCGACCCGCTCGAGCAGCTCCGTGACTGTCTTGTTCGTCCCGACGACGCGAGCGACCAGGCACCACACCGCCACGAGCAGGAAGAACACGATGATCGTGACCACCGTGTCCGCGACCGGGCTGGTACGGAACACCGGCGTGTACAGCGAGATGTTGTCCGCGCCGTTCGCAATCGTGATGCCCGCGACACCCAGCAGCCCGACCGCGCTGATCGAGCCCTCATCGTCATCGTCATCGTCGCCCCTGTTGCGCAGGGTGCGGATCAGCCCGTACAGACCGATCGCCAGAGGAATCAGGCCCAGCAGGCCCACCCACTCATCCGGAATGATCGTCAGACCGGCGGCAGCGACCACGCTGATCGCGACGAGAGTCGCGAAACCGAGATACTGCCCCGCGACGACCTTCCATGCCGGCAACGAGCCGCGCGCGGACGCGAGGAACAGCACCGTCAAAACCACGATGTCATCGATGTTCGTCGCTGCGAACAAACCGATCGCCGCGGCGATCGTGCCGATCACTTCGCAGCCCCCGCGTCGCGGCTCACCGTCGACGCGGCATCCGCGTCGGTTGCGTCCCGGGAGTCCGTTCCGAACATGCCGCACAGGTCGACCTGGAAGCCCGTCGCTTCCAGTAGAGCCTCTGCGGACTCCAGCAGGTCGATCAGCTCCGGCCGGGCCAGGGAGTAGAACACCTGTCGCCCCTCCGCGCGCCCCACCACGAGGCCGCATTCACGCAGGCAGCTCATGTGCTCCGAGGCCGTGGACTGCGCCACACCCAACTCGGCCACGAGATCGCTCACCCGAGCCTCCCCCTGCCGCAAGCGCCTCACGATTTGGAGACGCTTCGGGTCAGCCAAGGAATGGAACAGGGATACGGCGGCAGACGTGCCCCGCACAGAATCAATCGGCATACACCGATGTTATCGACTGAAATCGATCAGATCGAAACCAGCGCATCTGCGATCGACCGTCCGAGCTGAGCGCAGAGTGAAGCGACGAGTCAGGCGGTCGGCTCGTTCCGTGCCCCCGCCAGGGACAGGGCGAGCGACTCGCCCCCTCCGCCTTCGCTCGATCCAGCGGCGGACGGCTCCACGGCCGAGTGCCCGCTTAGAGAATTACTCCTGCCGGTTCTAGCATTCCCCCCAGGGGTAACGTGCTGCTAGGGTCGTGCTATGGCTGAGACCGAGGAGCGCGATGCGGATGGGCTGCTGCGGCAGCTCGTCGCGTCCGTGTCGGCGATCCCGGATCCGATCGAGCGCGCGAGTGAATGTGTACGCGTCGGGGAAGAGGTTCGGGGCCTTCACTCGCAGCTGGCTGCGGTGCGGCGGAAGGCAATCTATGAGGCGACACTCAAACCGGGAGCAACGGGACGTAGCGTCGCGGCCGAGCTGGGAGTGAGCGCGAAGACCGTTTCGCAAGCGTCGGCGGAGTATCGCCGTACCGACCTGGAGATGCTGCGCGATCTTGTTCTCGCGGCGAAGGTTGGGAGCCAGGAAGATCCCGACGTCGCCCATGCGGAGGCGATGCTCGCGAGCACGACCGCGGTCGGTGTTCTTGCTCATGTCGTCGCCAAGTTGTCGGGCCATTGGTACCGGGCCGCCGATTTCGATTCGGACGACGACCACTGGTGGAAGATCCACGACGGTTTCGAGCGCGCTCAGTACCTGAGCGGGCTAGCGGGCTTGGAGAGGTCTCGACCCGCCACCGTTGATGCGGCCGAGCAGGACGACCCGCACACGCCTGCGGTGCTGCGATGGCCGTGCAGGCTTCTCAACGCCATGCCCGGCATCAGAGCTCACGCGACGACCGACGAGCGCCGAGGGCGCCCGGTCTGGACCCTCTGGTGGAATATCAAATCAGCCGACAGCCACGTCGACATCTTTTCCGCCGGCCCCTCAGGTGACGGCTGGCTGGTCACGGAATGGCTCGTCTGGCTCGTCCGGGACTACCGCATCGCTGGCAGGACGATCGCATCGACGGTCACCGCTCCTCCTCCCATGCTCAATGAGCCGGGCAACATGCTGACGTTCACGATCGAGGCGCCCCTCGATGGCGAGGATGCGGTCGATCCGCGCGAGTTCGGGCGGTCGATCGTCAGGCTGTGGGGCGGAGCGGCCAGCGATCGCGACCGGACCGGCTACTTCGAGATCAATTGGCCTCCCGAGGACGAGACGTGAGCGCCGCCTCCGTCTTCGTCGACGAGTCGAAAGCAAAGGACTACCTGCTCATCGCGGCGGCGATCATTCCCCGTGACATCGCGGAATCGCGGCGCACGGTTCGCGCTCTACTCCTTCCCGGGCAGCCTCGCCTTCACATGAAGCAGGAGAACGAGTCGCGAAAGCGACTCCTGCTCGACACTTTCGCCACCCTCGACACCACGGTGACGATCTTCCGGGCTCCGCGGGACCTCGGCAGCGAGGTCGTCCGCCGTCGACGCTGCCTTGAGGAACTCGTCGGCACCATCGGCCCTACCGGAGGCCGTCTCTGCCTCGAGCGCGATGAGACGCTGGTCGCGCGCGACAAGCAGTGCATGATCGAGGCGACCCGCCGCACCGGGAGCGTCGGCACCTTGGAGTACTGGCACGAGTCTGCGGCCAGCGAGCCGCTGCTCGCGATCCCCGACGCCGTGGGGTGGGCGTGGGCTCGCGGCGGAGACTGGCGGCGGCGCGCGCAATCGATGATCAGTGCAGTGATCGACATCACACCCTGAATGCGCGAAACCCGAGCGCCGCGTCCATTCCGGACGGGTCTCGGGTTCACTTCCCGAGACTCACCGTCCCGGGCCCCGACAGTCTATATCTCGTAGCTCCTACGAGCTACAGACGAGCCAGCAAGCGGACCCACCCGATCGGGGCCGCGCTGCGAAGCCGCTACCGGAGGGCGAACGACGCCGGTGACGCCGCACACTGCTGAATCACGTGTCTCCTAGACGAACGTTGACGAGACGTCGCACCTGAGCAGCTCGGCTGTGGAGTTGCTCGCTTGATGGCGGCGTTCTCTGATCGCTCGGTGTCGCTAGGTCAGTTGCCGATGACGAGGACGCTGGCGGCGGCCTCGATGACGTCGTCGGTGATCGTCTCGAGCTCGTTGATCTTGAGGACGCGGCTGATCTGAGGGAACAGGCGCTCGAGGAGGCGGAAGTTCCCGCGGGTGATGCGTTCGATCGCGGCGACGGCTTGAGCGTCGGTGAAGTCGTCGGGGTCGAGGGTGCGTCCGAGGCGTTTCCAGTGTCGATCGAGGACGAAGAGGAGTTCGTCTCGGCCGAGGGCGCGGTAGCGGTGGGAGAAGCCGAGGCGGCTGTAGAGCTGGGGGTAGTGGCGGAAGCGCTGGTCGATGCCGGGCATGCCGATCAGGATTATCGCGAGGTGGGTGCGGTCGTGTTCGTCGCGGAGCAGCTCGAGAGCGGTGGGCGTGAGCCGTTCGGCTTCGTCGACGATGAGCATCTCGACTCGCCGGGTGATGTCGCCGTTGTGCACGCCGGTGACCTTCCCGATGGTGCGGAGGTGTTCATCGATGCAGATGCCGAGGTGGGCCTGCCACTTGCCGATCTCTCGCATGAGGTCTTTGGGTCGCGGCAGCACCTCGGGTGTGTAGAAGACGGTGCGGGAGCGATGCGCGAGCGCGTTGTGTTTCGCGTCGTCCTCGCTCCGTGGGCCCCACGTGGTGAGGTAGGGCTCGAGGGTGTCCCAGTTGGCGTAGCGGCGGGCGGAGTTTGTTTTACCGACTCCGGCGTCGCCGTGGCAGATGCCGATGGTGTGCTCCTTCTTCACCGCGTTCGCGAACTCGGTGAAGCGGCGGTGTTCCTTGGTGATGATGAAGCTCTGGGTCATCACTCCTCCTCGTAGGTACGGAGTCGTTTCTTGCGCGGGGCGGGTGCCGTGGGGTGGGGTTCCTCGCGGTGGGCGACGGTGGGGATGCGGTCGTTGATGGTGCGGCGGAGTTCGTGGCGGCGGGCGCGGCGGGCGGCTTCGATGTCGCGGAGGCTGAGGCGGATGTTGGGGTGGGCTTCGTCGACGGCGACGCAGATGAAGGTGTCGTGGTCGTAGACACGGATCTCGGAGACGTCGCGGGGGTCGTAGCGGATGGTGACGGTGTGTCCGACGAACGGGGCGAGGGTGGTCGCGAGGTAGCGCTGGCCCTGGAAGTGGATTCCGTCTCGTTGCACGGTCCGATGCGTGGGCACGGTGAGCAACAGGCCGTCGAGCTCGTCGAGGGTGTCGGGCATGCGGGGCATCCACCCGTCCGCGACCCACGCGTCTCGCGGAGAAACACCGAGCTCCTGGTGGATGCGCTGGTTGTAGGTGGCGATGAAGGCGCCGATCGCCCGGTCCACGCCCGGGAGATCGAGCACGGGCTGCGGGCTGCGGTTCCCGGGGCCGAGGTGGCCGGGGAGGGTCGGGAGGACTTCGGTGTTGATGGTGCCGAAGAAGCGCTCGATCTTGCCGCGCCCCTGGGGCCGGCCGACGGTCGAGAAGATGAGCCGGAGGTGTAGCTCGACGGCGGTGCGCTCGAGGTGGTGGCTGGTGAAGTCGGAGCCGTGATCGACGTGCAGCACGTCGGGGATTCAGCACATCGCCCACGCGGGGTCGGTCTTCCGCCAGATCGCCTGGCGCAGCGCGAGGGCGGTGTTCAGTGATGAGGGCGCTCCGGTGAAGACCATGTAGCCGCAGATCGCGCGGGAGTGATCATCCATGACGGTCGTCAGCCAAGGGCGGTCGGGCTTGCCGTTCGCTCCGACGATGAGGATGTCGAGTTCGGTGTGGTCGGCCTGCCAGATCTGGTTCGGCCGTTCCGCGCGACGGCGGAACACCAGCTCGTGGCGGTCGCGATAGGAAGCAGGACCCTCCAACGCGAGAGTGACGAGCGCGGGGTCGAGGGCCTGCACGATCTCGCGGACCGTCGCGTAGCTCGGCGCTGGCCTGCTGTCGCGCAGGCACTCCTCGATGGTGAGGCGGTGCAGCGTGGCGATCGACGGTCGAGGCCGGGTCAGGGCGAGCCGCTCGATGGCGGCGACGGTCGCCGGATCCGTGCGCCGACCGCCCTTGTCCGTCCTCGCAGTGTCGTCGAGCCCGGCGAGCCCGTCCCTCTTATAGAGCTGATGCCAGCGCTGCAGCGTCCGCGTGCCGATGCCGCTCTCGCGGGCGATGGCCGCGAGAGAGACCTGATCTTCGACGTGAAGTCGAAGGATCCGCCACCGCTCGAGGCCGTCCATCAGTCGCTACATCGCTGCGCTCTCGCGGGCCGCATGAGCCTGCTGGTGGCGGTAGAGCGTCGCGCGACTCCACCCGACGAGACGAGCAGCGTCCTCAGCGGTGCGGCCACGGGCGCGAGCGTCCGCAGCGATCGCGAGCTTGTCCGCGATCACGACCGGATCCGACAGAGGCCGGCCGAACCGGGTCCCGTTCGCGCGGGCGGCGGCGATGCCGGCGTTGACCCGCTCCACGATGAGTTCCCGCTCGTACTCCGCAAGCGTGGCGAGCATGTTCAACATCAGCCGACCCGTTAACGTCGACGGATCGATGCCGTCCGAAATCGACCGCACCTGCACCCCGCGCTCGCGCAGCAGGTTCACCGTGTTCAGCACGTCGATCAGGGAGCGGCCGAGGCGGTCGACTCGCCAGACGACGACGGTGTCGCCGTCCTCGGCGTACTCGAGGAGCTTTTTCATCCCGGTCCGCTCGATCGCGGTCTTGCTCCCCGAGGTGACGTCCGCGAAGACGTCGCGCTTCTGCACGCCGGCGGCGACGAGCGCGTTGAGCTGCAGCTGCGCGTCCTGACTCGACGTACTCACGCGCGTATAACCCAGAAGCCTCACGACCTCATTCTGACTCGGAAACACCCTCCGCGTCCCCTCCTGAGACGAAACGCGGCAAGACGCCTTTCTAAGACAGCCGATGTCCCGAGAACCTGGACCCGCCGAGCGCGGAGCGACCGCCAGACGGCACGTCTCAGAAAGCTACTGCTTTCCGGACTGGCACCCTGGACGGTAGCTCTGTGTTATTTCGGTTCGCCAGTGGCGATTGCGTCGATGATGCGGGCCAACAGTGGGCCCAGGGTGTGCTCGGCGGTAGCTCCGGCTTCGAGAACCTCTCTGTGGTTGAGGGCGGTGGTTTGAAGGCCAGCTCCGAAGTTGGTGACAAGCGAGAGCGCACAAACGTCGAGACCTACGTGGCGAGCGGCGATGGCTTCGAGTGCAGTCGACATGCCGACGACGTCGGCGCCGAGTGTCTCGAGCATGCGCACTTCGGCGGGGGTCTCGTAATGCGGTCCCGGTAGCTGGGCGTAGACGCCTTCGCCGAGTTCGGGAGCGAGTCCCTGCGCGATCCGTCGGAGTCGGGAGGAGTACAGGTCAGTGAGGTCGACGAACTCTGCGCCCACGAGGGGTGAGAGGCTGGTGAGGTTGAGGTGATCTCTGATCAGGACGGCTCGTCCGGGCGTGAGTCTCGGCGTGACGGCGCCTGCTCCGTTCGTCAGCACTACGGTGCGGGCGCCGAGCGCGGCTGCCGTTCTCACGCCGTGCACGACAGCAGCGACTCCGTGGCCCTCGTAGAGGTGAGTTCTCGCTCCGATGATAAGGATGGTGGCTCCGCGCGGGGTGCGCATGATCTTCAAGACGCTGGCATGTCCCGGCACTGGTGAAGATCGGAATCCGGGCACGGCGCTCGCGTCGAGCACAGCTACCGTTTCGCCGATGAACTGGTCGGCTGATCGCCAGCCGCTCCCGAGTGTGACGGCCAAGTCGACCGACGAGATGCCCGTTGCCTCTCTGACGGCGGATGCAGCTGAACCAGCCATTTCTTGGGGGGAGAGAGTATCCGTCATGATTCCTCCTGCGGGTCGTCTACCGCATGAAGGTTCCGGAAGTCGATGATCTGGTTGATCAGGGCTTCTTTTTTGTCGTGCGGGAGAAATGCTGCCGACGCGGCGTTGAGCTGGAAGGCGATCCAGTCGCTCGGTCCGTAGCCGAAGGCGTCGCTCAGGCGTTCGATTTCGGTGGTGAGGGTGGTGGAGCTGAGTGTGCGGTTATCCGTGTTGACGGTGACCGCGAAGCCGCCTCGGTAGAGCAGATCGAACGGGTGGTGTTGAAGAGTGTCTCCCCACGCGGCGATGGCACCCGTTTGACGGTTCGACGTCGGTGAGAGTTCAAGCGCGATCTGCCGGTCGAGGACCCACGTCGCTAGCGCGCCAAATGATGCTGCAAGTTCATGGGGGGCGCTTCCGGTCGTGAGGTCTTCGGCGAGGCGAGCACCGTGCCCAAGCCGAAGAGCACGACCGTCGACGAGGGCGGAGCGGATGGATTGCAAGCCGTCCCCTTCACCGGCGTGGATGGTCACCGGCATGAGGTTCTCCGCAAGAAGGTCGAGTGCGGCTCTGTGGTGATGAGCCGGGTATCCCGCCTCCGGTCCCGCTAGGTCGAAAGCGACCACTCCGTCATTCCGGCGTTCGAGGACTAGCCGCGCGATCTCGAGCGAGGCGTCCTGGTGCCTGAGGGCGATAAGGATCTGAGTGACGTGGATGTGGTGGCCGGCGGCGTTCGCTGCCGAGCACGCCGAGTCGAGGCCGCGTTGCACTGCATCGACGGCCTGCTCGAGGGTGAGGGACTCGCTCGTGTGTGCTTCGGGTGCCCAGCGGACTTCGGCGTAGACGACTCCGTCGGCGACGAGGTCCTCGACGTACTCGGAGGCGACTCGTTCGAGTGCTTCTCTGACCTGCAGGACTGGGCCGATGACGGCGAAGCTCGAGAGGTACTGGTCGAGTGAACCGGATTCGCTGTTCGTGAGCATCCACTCCGAGAGTGCTCCCGGACTGGAGAACCGGCCCGTTCTGTCTCCGGAGAGCTCCAGCACTGTCGCTGTGCGGATCGCGCCGTCAAGGTGATCGTGGAGGGAAACCTTCGGCAGGCCAGCTAGGAAACCGCTGGTGTTCATCCGTTACTTCCCCCGCCGTAGAAGTCCAAGGGGCGGAGAGGAGGCTGCGAGAGCGGGTCTGCAACCGCGGCGGCTCCGACGGCGCAGGCACGGTGCAGGGCTGTTGCTTCGTCGTCTCCTCGAAGAAGTCCGACCGTGAGTGCGGCGGCGAAGGCGTCGCCTGCACCGACGGTGTTGACGACGATCTCCGCGGAGCTGCTCGAGCGCGCCACCTCCTGCCCGTGGCGGTAGAGCACCGCACCTCGCGCTCCGAGAGTCAGAGCGAGCAGGGGTGCACTTTTCAGCTGCGGAAGGGAGTCGAGCTCGGTCTCATTGACGATGCAGAGGTCGATGCGGGTGAGGAGGGTTGTGGGCACAGTCTGCGCCGGTGACACGTTCACGGCGATGAACCCTGTCGTCCTCGCGGCGACCGCCTCCACGGTTTCGATAGGGACTTCGAGTTGAGCGAGGAGTGCTTCATCGGGTCCGATCGTCAGCCGGGTGGCGTCGATGCGGTGATTGGCACCCGGGGACACGACGATGGAGTTCTCACCGTCCTCGTCGAGGACGATCAGTGCGGCACCGGTCGGAGTGTCGACGATTTGGATACCAGTGGTGTCCACGCCGACGTCGGCGAGGTGCGCGACGAGGGAGCGACCGTCCTCATCGTCGCCAACCGCTCCGAGGAAGCGCACGGACGCTCCTAGTCGGTGTGCCGCGATCGCCTGATTGGCGCCTTTACCCCCGGGTAGCCGCTCGAGCGGACCACCGATGACGGTCTCGCCGGGGAGGGGGGCGCGAGCCGTGCGGGTGACGAGGTCGCGGTTGATCGAGCCGAGGACTGCCATGGCGGGCGTCACGGGACGATCCCGAGGGGCGCGTCTTCGGTGCTCCCCGTCACGATGCCGGAGACGATGCTCTCCGAGACCGCCGCTGCGTCGAGAGCGGTGATGACGCGTGTGCGTCCCCCTCCCAGCGTGTGGCCAGTGCGTCCCTCCCGCTCCCCTGTACCGATCTGGACGTGTCCTGGAGCGGTTGCCTCGAAGAGTTCCGGGTGAGTGAGGGTGAGGACCGTGACCGGGTCGTGGGGCACGTTCCATTCCTCGTTCCAGAACGCCCACCACTGCTCGATCTCGGCTCTGATGAGTGCTCCAAGAGCTCCGGACTGTTCGATGCGGTCGAGTTCCGCTGTGCGGATGTCGATACGGCGGGTGACCTCGAGTCCCGTGATCGTGATCGTCATGCCGGAGTCGAAGACGGTTCGTGCGGCGTCTGAGTCCGAGAGGAGATTGTGCTCGGGGGTGTCGTCCGCGAAGTCGCCTCCCATGATCCACACACGCCCCACGGCCCCTGCGAAACGTGGCTCGGCGATGAGCGCTGCGGCGATATTGGTGAGGGGCCCGATGGCGACGAGCTCGATCTCACCGGGCGACGCGAGGACCGTGTCGATGAGATAGCGCACGGCGTCGTCGGAATCGTAGGTTTCGGCGTCGAGGTCGGGGTACAGAGCGCCTTCGTGGCCGGCCCACCAGACGTCTCGCCTGGAGAGGGGCACGCGGAGCCCTGCATGCACGGGGGCATCGCACCCAGCCATGCGCAACACTCTCTTGGCCAGTCGTGCGCGCAGCGGGGTGTCGCCATAGACGGTCGTCACGCCGACGAGCTCTACAGAAGGCGTGCCGAGGAGGAGGGTGAGCGCCATGAGGTCGTCGACGTCGCTGCCGATGTCGGTGTCGAGGATGACGCGGTGGTGGTTGGTCACGGGGAACCTTTCGGTGGAGGTCATTTGAGTCCGGAGGTGGTCACGGACTGGATGAAGTAGCGCTGGAAGCTGAGGATGATGATCAGTGGGATGAGGACGAGGACCATCGAGGCGGCGAAGAGGACCCCGTAGTCGACCTGGAACTGTCCCTGCAGGTTGGACAGGGCGACCGGACCGAGGATGTGGTCCTTATCGGTTCCCATGAGCAGCGGCCAGACGTAGGCCTGCCATTGGAAGAGGAAAAGCATCAGGCCCGCTCCGATGAGGGAGGGTCGGGACAGTGGCAGGTAGATCCTGGTGAAGACTCCCCACCAGCCGAGTCCGTCCAGCCTTGCGGCTTCGACGAGCTCCTCTGGGATGGCGAGGAAGAAGGTGCGCAGTAGGAAGATGGCCATCCCGTTCCCGATGCCGGGGAGGATCAGTCCGATGAAGGTGTTCTGCAGGTTCCAATCGCGGAACATGTCGGCGAGGGGGATCGCGATGGCATCGAAGGGGATGAGGAACGTCAGGATGATGACGGAGAAGAGGATCCCCTGTCCGCGGAAGCGAAAGGCGGAGAGGCCGAAAGCGGCTGTCGCGCACACGGCGAGGCCTGCGACAACGGTCACGAGGCTGACCAGAAGCGAGTTCAGGATGGCTCTGGAGAGGTCGGTGTCCAGCAGTGCGGCGTAATTGTCGAGGGTCGGGCTGAGGGTGAAGAACGTCTGCCATTGCAGGGGGTTCAGGTAGCTGAAGGTCTCTGATCCTGGTCGCAAGGAATTGATGAACGACCACCACAGGGGTGTCAGGAATGCAATTCCGGCGATGACGGCGAGCAGGGTCGTTCCGAGGTAAAGAGCGAGCCGCTTAGGGCTAGTACGCCGACGAGGTGCGTGCGTGGTCATGTCAGTTCTCCGTTCGGAGCATGCGGAACTGCACGGCGACGATGACGATCGTGATCAACACGAGGATCACGACCTCGGCTTGTGCTTTGTTGACGTCGGCGAAGGTGTACGCGCGCGTGAAGATGTCGTACATGAGGAGGTTGGTCGACCCGTTTGGCCCGCCCTTGGTGAGGATCTGGACGGGGGCGAAGATCAGGAAGTTCGACACGGTGTCGGCGACGAGCACGAAGGCGAGCGGTCGGCGGACCAGCGGGAAGGTGACTGTCCACAGCTGGCGCCAAGCGGAAGCGCCGTCGAGAGAGGCGGCCTCGTAGTACTCACCGGGGACGTCGTTGATGCCGGCGATCAGGAACATCATCCAGTAGCCAACTCCGATCCAGGACAGGAGCACGATGATCGACATCAGCGATTGCTCGGGAGAGGTCAGGAAGGGCTGCGTGGGGATACCGAAGATGGCGAGGAAGCCGTTGCCCAGGCCGTCCGGTCGGTAGATGACGCTCCAGATCACGGCGGAGACGGCCGGAGGTACCGCGATGGGCAGGATCACCAGAGACCGCCAGAACCGCGCTCCCGCCGCTTTGCGCGTGAAGAGCACCGCGAGAAGGAACGCGGCCGCCACCTGCAGCGGGTTGACCACGATGGTGAACAGCAGTGTGACGCTAAGGGAGTTCTGGAAGTCGGGGTTGGCGAAGAGCTCGATGTAGTTGCCGAGGCCGACGAATGTGGTGCCGCTGAGCAGGCTCGTTCGGAAGAGGCTGTCGAAGAGAGCGACGCCCGCCGGTGCCAGCCGGAGCACGAGCAGCGAGACGAGGGCGGGAAGGAGGAAGAGGAGAGCGATGGGGGCGGGTCCGCTGAGAGCAGAGCGGGCGCCGCGGGACCGTGCGCGACTCTTCGCCGCGCCCGGTTCCGGGACGAGAGCTGTCATCGCAGCTGGCTCCATGCGTCTTCGATCTGCTTCTGTGCCTGCTCGAGCCGCTCGGTGGCGTCGGATCCGTTACGGATATCGGCGAACGCCTTGTTGATGAGCGATTCGAACTGGACGTACCCAACGGAAACAGGGCGCGCGACGGCGGTGTTCTCGATCTCATAGGTGATGAGATCGGCCGCACCTGCGCTGTGGTCCCCACCAAGCGCCTCGAGGCGAGGCAGATACTGGGCCGCGGCCTCCGTGTTCGCCGGGATGATGGTCTGCGTCTCGGTGGAGGCCAGGTTGCCTTCAGGATCGAGCGCGACGTACTCGAGGAAAGTCCGCGCCGCATCCTTGTTCTGCGAGGCCGTATTGATGCCCCACGACCAAGAGCCGGTCGGGGTCACAGCGTCGCCGCCAGCGAAGTACGGGTGCGGAGCGATCCCCCAGTTGAAGGTCGCATTCGTGGCGAAGTTGCCGATGTCCCACGGGCCGCCGACGAAGAATGCCGTCTTCTGGTCGCTGAACACAGCACTCGTCTGGAAGCCACCGACACCGCGCGGCGAGAGACCCGACGCAAAGGTCTCGCCGTACCAGGTCATCGCCTCCTTCCATCCGTCGGTCGTGACGTCCACGGTGAGCATGTCGTCGCCAGTGATCCCGGAACCACCACCCAGGGACTCGACCAGCGGCTGCAGCTGGTAGTACCCCTCCGCCTGCTCGAGCAGAAGACCGGACTCCATGCCCGCGGCCTTGGCCTTGGTTCCCGCGTCTTCGACCTGATCCCACGTCCAGCGCTGGGCGGGGTCCAGCGAGGGGGCTACCACGCCGGCGGTGTCGAGGATGTCCTTGTTGTAGAAGAGCATCTGAGTCGAGTTCCACACCGGAAGCGCGTACATCTTGTCCTGGTAGATGTTGATGCCGTACTGCGCCTCCGACGTAGCCGCCTGAGCGTCGTCGCTGAGGTCTGTGAGGTCCTCGAGGAAACCCTGCGCAGCGATCTGCGCGAGGTTGGGCTGGTCAACGGCGAACACGTCTATCGTGTCGTCCTTCGCCGCGAGCCGCTGCTGGAGGGTCGTCGCGTAGGTATCGAACGGGACCTGCGTGTAATCGACCGTGATATCGGGATGCTTCTCCTCGAACGCGGCGATTACGGGCGCGAACACCGCCGGATCCTCGGGGCCCACAAACTGCACACTGCCCGCGCCTTCCTCACCGGTGCTCGATGAGCCCCCTGACCCGGTGCAACCCGCCAGAGCAAGGGACGTGGCGATGACGCCGGCGACAATGATGATCGGTCGTTTCATGGTGCTTCTCCTTCGAACCCATGCCGGGTGGCTGTATCTACGCGGTTAGACGAACCGCGTAGATGGCACTGTAGCTGGGCGTAGGCGGAAACAGCAACGATCAGAGACCACTTCAGGTCTGCTACGGTCTCAGCTATCTAACCGGGTAGAAGGAGGCCGTCGATGTCGACAGCTCGAGACGTGGCGAAACGTGCAGGGACCTCGACCGCGGTCGTTAGCTATGTGTTCAACAACGGGCCCCGCAACGTCTCACCCGCGACCCGGGAGCGCGTCCTCGATGCCGCTCGAGCACTCGACTACCGACCGAACGTGTTGGCGCGCGCACTCAGCCATGGTCGGACCTCGTCCATCGGTCTCGTCGTTCCCGACATCGCCAACCGCTTCTTCGGAGAGCTTGCACGTGCGCTCGAGGAGGCTGCCGCAGCTCAAGGTGATCTGCTGCTCATCGGCGACTCTGGGCTCGACCCCAAGCGGGAACATTCGAACATCACCGCGTTCGTCGACCGCCGGGTCGACGCAGTCGTCGTGGTCTCCGTCCATGACGCACCTGACCTCGGACCACTGCAGCAAGCGGGGATCCCGGTAGTACTGCTGCATCCCATCCCCGACTCGCACCACGCCTCGACGATTTCGATCGATTACGAGGCAGCCGCGTTCGCCGCCGCATCGCACCTCATCGAGCACGGCTACGAGACCATCGCTCTCCTGAACGGACCAGGGGACGCGGCCGGCTCGCAACAGCACCGCGCCGGCGTACGACGCGCTGCGACCGCCGCCGGCGGTGTAGGCATGACGGAGGTCAGCAGCGAGTTTTCCCGCGCGAATGCGGCTCAGGTCATGCTCGACCTCCTAGCGCGCCCTGACCGCCCCCGTGCTGTCTACTGCTCCACCGACGAGCAGGCGTACGGGGTGCTCTTCGCTTGCCACCGCCTAGGCCTCTCAGTCCCAGGAGACGTCGCAGTTACAGGCTTCGACGGCACTGAACACTCGGCGTACTCCCTTCCTCCCCTAACGACGGTGCGCCAGCCGATTCACGAGATCGCCGAGCGTGCCCTCGCAATGGTCGCGCGAAATCGCCCAACGGAGCCCCTTCACGAAACGGCCGAGTTCGACCTGGTTGTTCGCGAATCATGCGGGGAACACCCGCCGGCTGGAGCCTTCTCGTGATCGACGTGTTCGGCTGGATCGGTTCGGCGATCCTCGTCGCCTCGCTGCTCCAGGGCAACATGATGCGCCTACGCGTTCTCAACCTCGTTGCGGCAGTGATGCTGGTCGCGTACAACATCGTTGTCGAAACCTGGCCGATGGTTGGCATGAACCTCGCCGTTGCGCTCATCGACATCTGGTTTATCGTCAAACTCGCACACAAGAGACCTCAACATCCGGTCTCCATTGACAGCGTTCCGCGCGGACCCTCCCGCGTGTAAGCGCGGTCGCGCTGTAGTGCAATATGCGTGCCGCCACGAGGCAGCATCAGAACGCCGCCGTCTAGCGCTGTCATTCATAAACCGGCCGCGGGATCCCGCGGAGCGCAGGGTCCCGACAGACCCGTCCGATGAAGAGTCCCGCCGAGGCACCCCACTCGGGACGGTACTCGTGGCGCCGCGGAAGGCGGACTACTCCGAGGCGCCGCTGCCTGTGTGCTCCGTCCGGCCGCGACGGCGACCTGTTCCGGCGGAACGACGCCCTCGGCGATCTCCGCGTGGGCCGCTGCCGTCACTCGACGAGGCCGAGGCGGCGCTCGGCATCGGAAGCGATCGCGGCGCCGCTCCCTCCGCCCGGCCGCTCGAGCAGCGGGGGAGCGCCCTCGGTCTCGTGGTGAACGTTCACGTACAGGCTTCGCACCGCACTTGTCCCGGCCCCTCCCGCCCGCCTAGCGTGGTGCGTGAACGTTCACGACGACGACGCCGCGAAAGGGTCCCCATGACCGACTCCACCCCGACCACTCCCGCACCCGGCTGGGCGGTGCTCGGCCCCGGCAGCATCGCGCGCCGGTTCCTCTCCCAGCTGCCGGCGAGCGACCGCGGCGCCCGGCTCGTCGCGGCGGGCAGCTCCGACCCGGGGCGCGCCGCGGCCTTCGCCGCCGAGGCCGTCGAGCACGGCTTCGCGGACGCGACAGCCGGCGACTACGCCGCGGTCCTCGCCGATCCGCGGGTCACCGCGGTCTACATCTCCACCGTGCACACGGGTCACGCCGTGCTCGTCCTGCAGGCGCTCGAGGCCGGCAAGGCCGTGCTCTGCGAGAAGCCGCTCGCCGTCAACCACGGCACGGCGATGGCCCTGGTCGACGCCGCCCGCAGCGCCGGTCTGCCGCTGGTCGAGGCGTACATGTACCGCTTCCACCCGCAGACCGCCGCGCTGCTCGAGCTCGTCCGCGACGGCGCGATCGGCGACGTCGTGCACATCGACGCCTCCTTCTCCTTCCGCACCCCGTCCCGCGAGGGCCGCCTGTACGACGCCGCGACGGCCGGAGGAGGCGTCCTCGACGTCGGCGGATACACCGTCACCGCCGCGGCGGCCGTGGTGCAGGCCGCGACCGGTGCCGCCGTCGCGGAGCCCGTCGAGTTCGACGCGAGGGGCAGCCTCGGCCCGACCGGCGTCGACGAGTGGAGCGTCGCCCGCGCGACCTACCGCGGCGGCATCACCGCGACCCTCCGCACCGGCGTGGCACTCGACGACGTGAACGCCCTGACAATCCACGGCACGCGCGGCCGTCTGCACGTGGCCGACCCGTGGTTCGGTGCGTCCGACGCGGGCATCGAGATCAGCGTCGTGGGGGAGGAGCCGCGCATCCTCACGTTCGAGGGGGAGAGCCCCTACGCGCTCGAGGCGGACGCGACGACCGACGCCCTGGCGGCCGGATCCGTCGAGGCGCCGCAGATCACGCTCGAGGAGACCCTCGCGACGGCCCGCACGCTCGACCGCTGGCGCGCCGCGAT
This sequence comes from Rathayibacter sp. AY2B7, assembly GCF_002931635.1. NCBI lineage: Bacteria > Bacillati > Actinomycetota > Actinomycetes > Micrococcales > Microbacteriaceae > Rathayibacter > Rathayibacter sp. AY2B7. The sequence goes on from NZ_PSUC01000009.1 coordinate 47,787, forward strand.
CGGCCTGCGCTTCCCGTTCGAGGCCGAGACCGCGGACATCCCGACGGTGTCCGGGCGGCCGCTGCGCGCGGCGTCGGACAGCCCGATGCTCTTCGGGGAGATCCCCGGCGTCGGCAAGCGGATGTCGCGGCTCGTGATGGGCGTCGACAACCAGCCGGATCTGGCGCACGCCTCGGCGATCTTCGACGCGTTCGTCGAGCAGGGCGGCACCGCCTTCGACACCGGCTACATCTACGGCGACGGCGAGATGGAGGGCCGCCTCGGCCGGTGGATCCGCAACCGCGGCATCCGCGAGGACGTCGTCGTGATCACCAAGGGCGCGCACACCCCCTACTGCGACCCGGAGTCGCTCTCCCGGCAGCTGCTCGAGAGCCTCGAGCGGCAGGGCACCGACTACGCCGACATCTACCTGATGCACCGCGACAACCTCGAGGTGCCGGTGGGCGAGTTCGTCGACGTGATGGACGAGCACCAGCGCGCCGGGCGGATCCGCGCCTACGGCGTCTCGAACTGGACGCCGGCCCGCTTCGACGAGGCGCAGGAGTACGCCCGCACTCACGGGCGGGCCGGGTTCCAGGCGCTGAGCGACCACTTCGGCCTGGCCGAGGCGTACGACGTGCCGTGGGAGGGCTGCGTCCACGTCACCGACCGGGCGTCGAAGGAGTGGCTGGTCGAGCGGCAGATCCCGCTGCTGCCGTGGTCCTCGCAGGCGCGCGGCTTCTTCACCGGCCGCGCCCGCCCGGACGACACCAGCGACGCCGAGCTGGTGCGCTGCTACTACGGGCCGGACAACTTCGAGCGCCTGCGCCGGGCCGAGCAGCTGGCGGCCGAGCACGGTGTCGGAGCGACGGCGATCGCGCTGGCCTACGTGCTCGCGCAGCCGTTCCCCACCTTCCCGCTCTTCGGGCCGCGCACGATCACCGAGCTGCGCTCGTCGATGCGCGGCCTGTCGATCGAGCTGACCCCGGAGCAGACGGCATGGCTCGACCTCCGCGCCTGAGCGGTGCCGAGGCCGGCGGCCGCGCGACGATCCACGACGTCGCTGCCGCCGCCGGGGTCTCCCGCCAGACCGTCACCCGCGCGATGAACGGCTTGCCGGGCATCAGCGAGGAGACGAAGCGGCGGGTCCTCGACGCCGCGGAGCAGCTGTCCTACCGCCCGTCGCGGTTCGGCCGCGGCCTGGTCACCGGCGGCGAGCACCAGCTCGGGCTCGTCGTCGACGACCTGCGGAACCCGTGGTCGCCGGAGCTCGCCTCAGCCGTCGTCCGGGTCGCGGCGGCGCGGGGCTGGAACGTGTCGCTCGCGGACGTGGGCCTCGCCGCCGACTCCGACCGGATGATCCAGGCGCTGGGCGCGCAGACCGACGCGGTGATCGGCACCTTCGGCGATCGCGCGGCGGAGTGGATCGAACGGCTCGGCTCCGTGCCCGTCGTCGAGCTCGACCCGACCGGCGACCCGCTGCGCGCCGCGGTGCTGCTCGACCACTCCGACGCCGTCGAGGCGCTGGCCGAGCACCTGGCGGGAGCGGGCGTGCGGAATCCGGTGGTCGTCGACGTCTCGCGGGATGCCCGGCCGAGCCGGCGGGCCGAGCTGCTGATCCGGGCCTTCGCCGCGCGCGGACTCGAGGCCTCCGTCGTCCGCGCCGAGGGCCCCACCGCCCAGGCGGCCGCGGACGCGACCGAGCGGATCATCGCCCGGCCGCGGGTCGCCGACGCGATCGTCGCGTTCAACGACCTCTGCGCGCTCGGCGTGCTCTCCGCCTGCCGCCGGGCGGGTGTCGACGTGCCCGGCGACGTCCGGGTGGTCGGGATCGACGGCCTCTCGATCGGGCGGCTGCTCGCTCCGACTCTGACCACCCTCGCCGTCGATCTCGACGAGCTCGCGCGGCACGCCCTCGACCTCGCGGTCGCCATGATCGCCGGCGAGCTCCCCCGGGGCGGCCCGGCCGTCCATCGCACAGTCCGCCACCAGCTGGTGCTCCGCGAGTCCGCCTGATGTTCCAGACGGGCAGCGCGATCGGCCGGAGGTTCCGCTGACGCGAGAAGCGCTCACCAGGCGAGCTGATGGTCGTCCTCGAAGACCGCGCCCGTCGGGCCGTCGGCCGGCAGGGTGGCCAGGCGAACGGCGACCGCCGCGCCTTCGTCCGGCGTCCTCGTGCCGCGGAAGTCGTTGAAGTCAGTGGCGACGTGCCCCGGGGCCGCGCCGTTGATCTTCAGCGTCGTGGCGGCGAACTCGCGGGCGTAGTGCACGGTCAGCGCGTTGAGGGCGGTCTTCGAGCTGGAGTAGGCCATGGAGGGCTGCCCCACCCAGGCGCCCTCCTCGCCGAGTGAGCCGCGCTTGCTCGTGACGTTCACCACCCGTGCGTCCTCCGCCCGGGTCAGGAGCGGCAGGAAGGCCGTCATCATCCGCACGACGGCGAAGACGTTGACCTCGTACACGCTCCTGATGTCGTCGACCGTCTCCTCGGTCGGCGTCGGCAGATGATCCATCGGGTGGAAGGTGAGCGTGTTGACGCCGGCATTGTTCACCAGTACGTCGAGTTGCCCGAACTCCTCCGCGACGCGCGTCGCGAGGGCGTCGACATGGTCTTGCCGGGTGACGTCGAGAAGGACGGGGCGGACGTCCCCGTCGAGGCTCTCCGCGGCGTCCCGGCCGGCGTCGACGCTCCTCGCGCCGAGCAGGACGGTGAACCCCTGCTGTGCGAGGCCGCGGGTGATGGCCAGGCCGATGCCCTTGTTGCCGCCGGTGACGAGGGCGAGCTTCGTCGCAGGATCTCCAAGTGTTGTCATGTCAACACTCTGCGCTCGGGACGTTGTCGTGTCAACACCGGGACCGTAGTCTGAGCAGATGACCGCAGCGCTGAGCGAACAGGAGCAGGTTCTCTGGCACACGTGGAAGATCGCATCGGACCAGGTCCGGCAGCGCGTCGCCGAGGAGATCAAGACCGGCACGGGTCTCTCCGACCCGGACTTCGGCATCCTGACGCGCCTGGTCGAGCTCGGCGGCGGGGAGCTCCGCCAGAGCGACCTCGCCACCTCGATGCAGTGGCACCGCAGCCGGCTCTCACACCAACTGACCCGCATGGAGCAGCGCGGTCTGCTGGGTCGTCGGAGCGTGGACGCCGGCGTCCACGTGTGCATCACCGATGAGGGGCGGGATGCCGTCCGCGTCGCCCGTCCGATCCACGCCGCCGCGGTTCGCAGGCACCTCGTCGATCGCACCGACGGCATCGATCGCGCGACCTTGATACAGGTGCTCGAGCGGCTCGCGCGGGACGTCTCGCCGTCCTGATGAGGGATCGTCGACCCGGGTGGTCGCCGACTCTCTGAGGTGTCGGACGAGCGGCCGGCCGAAGTGACGGGGCGGGGTCGTCCGGCTGAATCGCGTCCTGAGGGAAGTCGAGGGGGCGGCCCCGGGAGGGTGATCATCGCCGTCAGGGCGCAGGCCGCAGTGACGAGCCCCGCGACCAGTAGCCGCAGCGGCGTGTCCGCCGGCACGAGGCCCCGCTTCGTCTACCGAGCGCTCGCGGCAGGAACGCTAGCGCTCGCCGCCGGACCGCTCCCCGAACTCCACGAGCTTCGCGAACAGGTCCTCGATCAGCCAGCGGGTGTCGAACGCCTCGCAGACACGGATCGTGTGCGGCCCGGAGTCGGGCAGGAGCTCGCCGTCCGCGGAGAACCGCGGTGCGCGGCGCTCCCGCCAGCGTCCGCCGGCGGGGTTCATCACGGCGCCGATGGCCGGGCTGTCGCCCAGCGACCGGAAGTCGAGCGGCCCGTACGGGATGGTGTCGTTGAACGCGATCAGCTGGTCCACCAGGTAGTCGCCGAGGGGGCTGGTTCCGCGCAGGCGCGTCCGCAGCTCGGCGTGCCCGACTCCGACTCCGGAGTACACGGGCATCGGGATCTGCCAGAGGGCGATGCCCGACTCGAGCACCAGGTTCGCCGCGTCGACGTCGTTGATCAGGTTGAACTCGGGGCTGTAGGCGGGGATCTCGTCGTAGGGCGGGCCGCCGACCCAGACGACCACGACGTCACGGGAGGCGATCGACGGCTCGAGGAGCAGGGCGGCGGCGACGTCGGTCAGCGGCCCGAGCACGGCGATCCACAGCCGGCCGTCGTCGCGCAGAGCCTCCGCGACGATCAGGCGGGCGCCGTCCGACGCCGCCGCGGGCAGGGCCGACTCGGCGCCGTCGACGACGGTCACCGTCGCTCCCGCCAACTCCACGATGCGGTCGATCTCGGCGCGCGACTCCGGCATGCTCCCCGGCCGGCCGAAGTGCGCCGCCACGAGACCGCGGACGTCGAGGGTGGTCGAGAGCAGCGCCTGGACGATCGCGAACTGGTCGTCGGCCTCGTTCGCGGCGTCGGTGCTGACGATCAGGCGGTGCGGGGGAGGCGGGGTCATGCGGACTCGCGCTGCACGAGTGTCGTCGCGAGGATCGGCTGCCGGTCGACCGGGCGGCCCTGCACGACGGCGACGACGGTCTCGGCGGCGACGCGGCCCATGTCCTCCAGGGGCTGCCGGATGGTCGTGAGGGTCGGATCCGAGGTGGTCGCGATGACGACGTCGTCGAAGCCGATCACGGAGACGTCGGCGGGGACGCGGCGGCCGGACGCCTGGAGCACGCGGATCGCGCCGTTGGCCATCAGGTCGGAGGAGGCGAAGACGCCGTCGAGGTCGGGGTGGCGCTGCAGGAGGCGCGCCATCGCGGCGGAACCGCTCTCGAGGGTGAACTCGCCGTGCACGATCGGGCTGGAGTCGAGGCCGAGCTCGGTCAGCTCGTCGCGCCAGCCGCGGATGCGGTCGCGGGCGGGCTCCATGTCGTGCGGGCCGGCGATGATGCCCAGGCGCCGGCGGCCGGAGTCGGCGAGCGCGCGGGCGGCGAGGCGGCCGCCTCCGTAGTTGTCGGAGTCGATGACGATCGCGTCCTCGGGCAGGGCGACGCGCGGGCGGCCGACCCAGGCGATCGGCACGGGGGAGTCGGCCAGCGCCTGGGCGAGGTGGGTGATCTCGTGCTGGAGGATCACGATCGCGCCGTCGACGGCCCGCGAGCGGAGGAAGCGGGGGATGCGGTCGCTGTCGTCGTGGTCGGCGGGCAGCAGCACGGGCTGCACCTCGCCGGCGTAGAGGCCCTTCGCGGCGCCCTTCAGCACCGAGGTGAAGAACGTCCCGGTGAGGCTGTCGAGCTCGTTGAAGGCGACGATCAGGGCGATGGCCCCGGCCCGCCCGCCGCGGAGCATCCGGGCGGCGCTGTTCGCCTCGTAGCCGAGAGACTTCGCGGCGCGCTCGACCGCGGCGGTCATCCGGACGTCGACATTGGTGCCGCCTGCGAGCACCCGGGCGGCGGTGGCGCGCGAGACGCCCGCGGCCTGGGCGACGTCCACCAGCGTGGGTCGAGTCATGCTGCTTCCTTCTGCGAGGGGAGGTTCCGGCTTCCGCGCCTCCCCGCGGAGCACGGTGGGGAGAGCGTCGAGGTGAAGACTCGCACGGGGCGGCGGGCGGCCGTCCGGAACTGCTCGATTTGCGAAACTTCCCTTTGATACTAGGCGGAGATCGTTATCTCGCGGAGACCGGTTCTCGCTTGCATCGTGCTCGCGGGCGGGTTAGGTTGGCCGCCAAGAGATCGTTCTCTGAGGCCCGCCCTCACCGAAGCCCTGCGAATCCCCAACGAAGAGGAATTGTCGTGAAAAGAAGCCTGACGGCCGTAGCCGCAGCAGCAGCAGTAGTCGCGCTCACCCTGACCGGGTGCTCGTCCGGAGGGGGAGGAGGCGCCTCGGACGACCCGAACGCCGAAGCCACCTTCTGGTCCTTCACCGGCATCAACGCCAAGGACAGCGTCGACGAGTACCTCGCGAAGATGCCCGACGCGAAGATCAAGCTCTCCGAGGTCGGCAGCACGACCGAGACCGCCACCGCCCTCACCGCGGCCCTCGCCGGCGGCAAGGTGCCCGACCTGGTCATGATCCAGAACGACGACCTGCCCCAGTTCGTCGCCAACAGCTCGAACTTCCTCGACCTGCGCACCCTCGGCGGCGACGACGTCGCCTCCACCTACCTCCCGTGGGCCGCCTCCGCCGCGACCGCCGACGACGGATCCGTCGTGGGCGTCCCGACCGACGTCGGCGGACTGGGCTTCGCCTACCGCGCCGACCTCTTCGAGCAGGCCGGCCTGCCGACCGAGCCCGACCAGGTCGCCGAGCTCTGGAAGGACTGGCCGTCCTTCATCGAGACCGGCAAGAAGTACACCGAGGCGACCGGCAAGCCGTTCGTCGACAACATCGAGACCAGCGTCTTCTTCTCGACCGTCAACCAGGTCTCGGAGAAGTACTACTCGCCGGACGGCGAGCTGGTCTACGACACCAACCCGCAGGTGAAGGACGCGTTCCAGGTCGCCGTGGACACCAAGGACGCCGGCATCAGCGCCGGCATCGCCGCCTGGTCCTCGGGCTGGGCCCCGGGCCGCGCGAACGGCGCCTTCGCCGTGACGATCGCCCCCTCGTGGATCCTCGCCGGCATCAAGACCGACGCCCCCGACACCGCCGGCAACTGGCGCGTCACCAGCGTCCCCGGCATCGGCGGCAACTGGGGCGGCAGCGTCATCGCCATCCCCGCCCGCGCCGAGCACCCCGAGGCCGCCTGGCAGTACATCAAGACGATGATGTCGGCCGAGGGCCAGACCGACCACTTCAAGGCCTCGGGCACGCTGCCCGCCGCCACCGAGGCGATCGCCAGCGAAGAGGTCCAGTCGTACACCGACCCGTTCTTCGGCGACTCGAAGATCGGCGAGGTCATGGCGACCTCCGTCGAGCAGTTCCCGTCCTTCTACAACGGACCGGACACCACCCCCATCAATGGGGCGCTCCTCAACACCCTCGTCGAGCTGGAGGCCGGCAACGTGACCTCCGACAAGGCGTGGTCGACCGCACTCGACACGGCCAAGCAGGCCATCGGCGGCTGATCGCCCCACCCACCCGAGCGGCCCGGCGCCTCGCGCGCCGGGCCCCTCCCCCCTTTCTCGACGGAGGTACTCCCGTGTCAACGGTGACAGCAGCACCACCCCGCAAGCAGCGCAAGCAGCCCAGCGCGCCGGTCCAGAAGGCCGCGCGGATCCGCAACTCCCTCTCGGAGCGGATCGCCCCCTACGCGTACGTCGCGCCCTTCTTCATCATCTTCATCGTCTTCGGGCTCTTCCCGCTCCTGTTCACGTTCTACGTCTCGCTCTTCGACTGGAACCCGATCGGCGAGCAGACCTTCGTCGGCATCGCGAACTTCCAGCAGCTCTTCGCCGACTCCCGGTTCTGGAACGCGCTGGTCAACACCTTCGGCATCTTCATCATCTCGACGGTGCCCCAGCTGCTGTTCGCCCTCTTCCTCGCGCACCTGCTGAACCACGCCCGCCTCCGCTGGGCGAACTTCTTCCGCATGGCGCTGCTGGTGCCCTACATCACCTCCGTCGCGGCGACCGCGATCGTGTTCGCGCAGATCTTCGACAAGAACTTCGGCCTGATCAACTGGTTCCTCGGCATCTTCGGACTGCCGTCGATCAACTTCCTCGCCACGAACTACGGCTCCTGGATCGTCATCTCGACGATGGTCTTCTGGCGCTGGTTCGGCTACAACACGCTCCTCTACCTGGCGGGCCTGCAGTCGCTGCCCCGCGAGATGTTCGAGGCGGCCTCCGTCGACGGCGCGTCCAGCTGGCAGCAGTTCCGCCACCTGACGATCCCGGCGCTGCGCCCGATCATCGTCTTCACCGTGATCATGTCGACCATCGGCGGTCTGCAGATCTTCACGGAGGCGCTCCTGGTGGCTCCCGAATCGGGCCTCACCTGCGGCGCAGGCCGGCAGTGCCAGACGCTGGCGCTCTTCCTCTACGAGCAGGGCTTCGGCCAGTTCAAGTTCGGCTACGGATCCGCCATCGGCGTCGTGCTGTTCGTGATCGTGGTCCTCGTCTCCCTCCTCAACTTCTACCTCTCCACCCGCACCCGGAAGGAGGCCGTCTGATGTCCGATGTGATCGACCAGGCCGTCCCGCAGACGCTGGCCCCCACGGTCCAGAAGGCACAGCTGCCGAAGCGGCGCGGGAAGGGCGGCGGAGTCGGCTGGCCGACCTACGTCTTCCTCGTGATCGCGGTGCTCGTCTCGATCTTCCCGCTCTACTACATGTTCGTCGTCGCGTCGGTCGGAGCGACCGCCGTCACGTCGATCCCGCCGCGCCTGTACCCGGGCACGAACTTCATGGCGATCGCCGAGAAGGTGTTCGACACCGTCCCGTTCGTCGCCTCGATGCTGAACAGCCTCATCGTGTCGCTGAGCATCGCCGTCATCTCGGCGATCCTCTGCGCGATGGCCGGCTTCGCCTTCGCGAAGCTGCAGTTCCCGGGCCGCAACGTGCTGTTCCTGATCGTGCTGCTGACCATGACGGTACCGGCGCAGCTGAGCATCATCCCGCAGTACCTGATCGTCTCGGCGCTCGACTGGGTCGACACCCTCCAGGCGATCATCGTGCCGGGCCTGGCCAGCGCCTTCGGCATCTTCTGGATGCGGCAGCACATGTCCACGACGGTCAGCGACGAGCTGATCCAGGCGGCCCGCATCGACGGCGCCAACTCGTGGCAGCTGTTCTGGCGCATCGCCTTCCCGGTGGTCCGCCCCGCGGCGTTCGTCCTCGGACTGATCACGTTCACGGCGGTCTGGAACGACTTCATGTGGCCGTTCATCGTCCTCAAGTCGCCGGAGCTGTTCACGGTGCAGATCGCGCTGAAGCAGCTGCAGGCCAACCGCTCGATCGACGTCGCCCTGGCGATGGGCGGATCGTTCATGGCCACCCTCCCGCTGCTGATCGCGTTCTTCTTCGTCGGCCGCCGGATGGTGTCCGGGATCATGGACGGGGCGTTCAAGGGCTGATGCACGACGCTTCCCCAGCACTGCCCGGGACGGACGCCGCGCGTCCTCCCGGGCGGGACTGGCGGGACCGCGCTCTGCCTCCGGCCGAGCGCGCCCGCCTCCTGACCCAGGAACTCACCCTCGAGGAGAAGGCGGCGCAGCTCGGCTCCGTCTGGCTCACCGACTCCGCCGACGACTTCGCTCCGAAGCTCGACGACGGCCCCGCCGCGGGCGACGACCTCTTCACCGGCGGCCTCGGCCAGCTGACCCGCGTGTTCGGCACCGAGCCGGTCACCGTCCCGGAGGGCGTCCGCCGGCTCCGCGAGCTGCAGGAGCGCGTGGTCGCCGGCAGCCGCCTCGGCATCCCGGCCATCGCGCACGAGGAGTGCCTCACCGGCCTGGCCGCGTACGGCGCGACCGCGTTCCCCACTCCGCTCGCCTGGGCGGCCACCTTCCACGAGGAGCTCGTGGGCGAGATGGCGGAGGCGATCGGCTCGGACATGCGCGCCCTCGGCGTCCACCAGGGCCTCGCCCCGGTCGTCGACGTCGTGAAGGACTACCGCTGGGGCCGCGTCGAGGAGACCCTCGGCGAGGACCCGTACCTCGTCTCGCAGCTCGGCGCCGCCTACGTGGCGGGGCTGGAGGGGACCGGTGTCGTCGCGACGCTGAAGCACTTCGCCGGGTACGCCGCCTCCCGCGGCGCCCGCAACCACGGACCCGTGAGCATGGGGCCGCGCGAGCTCGCCGACACGGTGCTGCCTCCGTTCGAGGCCGCGCTGCGGCACGGCGGCGCCCGCAGTGTGATGACCTCGTACACCGACATCGACGGCGTGCCCAGCAGCGCCAGCCGGCACCTGCTGACGACGCTGCTCCGCGACCGCTGGGGCTTCGAGGGCACGGTCGTCGCCGACTACTGGGCGGTGCCGTTCCTCCAGGCCATGCACCACGTCGCGGTCGACGCGGCCGACGCGGGGCGCCTGGCGCTGCACGCGGGGGTCGACGTCGAGCTGCCGCAGACGGCGGCGTACGGCGAGTTGCCGCGCCTGATCCGCGAGGGCGTCGTCGACGAGGCCGACCTCGACCGCTCCGTGGCCAGGCACCTGCGCCACAAGTTCGAGGCGGGCCTGCTCGACGGCGGCCCGCTGGTGCCCGAGGGAGCCGAGGACGTCGACCTCGACAGCGCTCGCAACCGCGCGATCTCGTCGCGGATCGCGGAGGAGTCGGTCGTGCTGCTGCGCGACGAGGACGTCGCGGGGCTGCTGTCCTCCGGCTCGCTCGCCGTCGTGGGGCCGGCCGCGGACCAGTTCCGCAGCCTGGTCGGCTGCTACGCGTTCCCCAACCACGTGCTCTCCAAGCACCACGGGCACGACCTCGGCCTGTCGATCCCGACGGTGCTGACGGCGCTGCAGGAGGAGTTCGGAGCGTCGCGCGTGCGCTTCGCGGAGGGCGGCTCGATCACCTCCGCGTCGACCGACGACGTGCAGGAGGCGGTGGACCTCGTCCGCGGCTCCGACGCGGCGGTCGTCGTGGTCGGCGACATCGCCGGGCTCTTCGGCGACGGCACCTCGGGCGAGGGCTGCGACGCGGCCGACCTCCGCCTCCCCGGAGCGCAGGAGCCGCTGGTGACGGCCGTGCTCGAGACCGGCGTGCCCACCGTGGTGGTCGTCCTCTCGGGCCGGCCCTACGCGCTCGGGGCGTTCGGAGCGGCGCGCGGACTCGTGCAGGCGTTCTTCCCGGGAGCGGACGGGGCGGCCGCGGTCGCCGGCGTGCTCTCGGGCCGCGTGGCTCCGACCGGGCGGCTGCCCGTGCAGATCCCGCGGCTCCCGTCCGCGTCGACCACGTACCTGCAGCCGTCGCTCGGGCTCTCGAACCCCGGGATCACGGCGCTGGACGCGACTCCGCTCTACCCGTTCGGCTACGGGCTGACCCGTGGCGCGGTGACGTATACGGAGCTGGCGACGGCGGCAGAGCTGCCGGTCGGGGGATCGCTCGACGTGGCGGTATCGCTCCGGAACGACGGCGCCGACACGGTCGAGGTGGTGCAGCTCTATGCGGGCTACCCGACCTCGGCGGTGGTGCGGCCGGTCGCGCAGCTCATCGGCTTCGCGCGCGTGCCGATCGCGGCGGGCGAGACGCTGACGGTGCACTTCCACGTCGACGCGGCCCGGCTCGCGGTGACGGGGGAGGACGGCCGGCTCGCCGTGGACCCGGGGCCGCTGCGGCTGACGGCCGGCGCCTCGGCGGCGGACGCGGCGGTGACGGCGGAGGTGTCGATCACGGGGGAGCGGCGGCTGCTCGCCGAGCGGGCTCTGCGGACCCCCTGGTCGGTGGCGCGGGACTGAGCGGTCGGCGCCTCAGGGGGGAGGCGCCGGCCGCTCGCGGGGGCGGGCCGGTGGTGCCGGCTCGAGTCCGCGGAAGTCGCGGTACTCGCGCGCGAGTCCTGCGACTTCTGCGGGGTCGGCGGCCGGGAGCGCGACGGCCGCGTAGCACCGGAGGCGCACAGCGCAAGGGGCCCGCGCGAGCCGGGGGCCCGGCCTAGCGTGGAAGGAGCGGCGCCGCCGGTGGCGGCCCGCGGAGAAGACCGACGCAGAGGAGAGTCATGCCCGCCCTGACCGACACGTTCACGCTGTCCAACGGAGTCGCCATCCCGAAGATCGGGTTCGGCACCTGGCAGATCCCCGACGGCCCCGAGGCCTACGACGCGACGACCGCCGCGCTCGAGGCGGGCTACCGCCACATCGACACCGCCCGCGCCTACGGCAACGAGGCGAGCGTCGCCCGGGCCCTGCGCGACAGCGGCGTCCCGCGCGACGAGGTGTTCATCACCACCAAGCTCCCGGCCGAGGTGAAGGACTACGAGGGCGCGAAGGCGAGCTTCGAGACCACCATGGCGGCGCTCGAGCTCGACCACGTCGACCTGTACCTCATCCACGCCCCGTGGCCCTGGCAGGACATGGGCTCCGACCACCGCGAGGGCAACATCGCGGCGTGGAAGGCGATGGAGGAGATCCTCGAGGCCGGTCGCTCGCGCGCCATCGGCGTCTCGAACTTCCAGGTCGCCGATCTGGAGTCGCTGATCGCGGCGACCGACGTGGTGCCGCACGCCAACCAGATCCGCTGGTTCGTCGGCAACACCCAGGACGAGACGACCGCGTACTGCAAGGAGCACGGCATCCTCGTGGAGGGCTACTCGCCGCTCGCGACGGGCGGCCTGCTCGACAACTCCGACATCGGCGAGATCGCCGCGAAGTACGACAAGTCGGTGGCGCAGCTCTGCATCCGCTACCTGCTCGAGAAGGACGTGCTGCCGCTGCCGAAGTCGACGACGCCCTCGCGCATCGTCGAGAACGCCGACGTCGACTTCGAGATCTCGTCCGAGGACCTCGCGCACCTCGACTCGCTCGTCGACACGGAGTCCTGACCCGCGGGCGCCCGCTCCTGACGGTCCGGAGGCCGTCGCACTCGAGCTCGAGCGCGGCGGCCTCCGTCGTCTCGGCGCGTCCGGCGCCGCCTCCGCTCGCGAGTGTGCAGGAGTCGTCGCAGTCGACGTCGAGTGCGACGACTACTGGCTTCTCGTCGAGGCGAGGCGGCGCCGGACGCGCCGAGACGACGGAGGCCGCCGCGCTCGAGCTCGAGTGCGACGGCCTCCGGACCGTCAGGAGCGGGCGCCCGCGGGTCAGGA